>JAAXUL010001224.1 GCA_013336035.1 Chloroflexales bacterium | reverse complement strand
GCCCAGGGCCGGCTGCGCCGCGCGGCGCCTTCCCCCTAGACCAGACTCGTGGTGGCGCCCCTGCTCCTGCTGCGCGGCTGGTACGCTCAAGACAGCTCCGTCGTGCGCTTGCGGGCGCAGGAGACGCTGGCGCAGCACCTCGCGCCGCCGGGCGCGGCTCCATCGCCTCGGCCCGGCGGCGCTGCGATATCTGAGCGCGCGACTATCGGCGCTCTAATGTTCGGGCGTACGCGCTCGTGGCACGCATGTTGCCATCGATGGCCCGATCCGAGCAGAGGGCTATGCTGTCATCGGGCGCATGGCCCCACTCCAGATGGCAAGCCTATGAGGTTCGCCTCTGGCGGACCTACATCGATAGGGAGAGCTGCCGTGTTCGAGATGTCAATGCAGCCCGAGATGGGCATGCGCGTCACCCCGGCCCTGCTAAACCTGGCGCAGATGTTGACCCTGCCGATCCTGGAGCTTCACCAGCTTATCGAGCAGGAGCTGGCCGACAACCCGGCCCTTGAGGAGGTCGAGGCCGCCGACACGCCCTGCCTCGACTGTGGCGGCCCGCTAGTGGGCGGTCTGTGCCTGCGCTGCGTTGGGGCCGAGTCGCCGGGCGAGGGCCAGCAGTCGGCGGCCAGCGAGGAGACCGACCCGCTGCTCTTTGTGGCCGCGCCGCGCAGCCTGTCCGAGAGCCTGCTCCGCGATCTCTACGCCAGCCTGCCCGAGCAGGACCATGTGATCGCAATGACCCTGGTGGGGAGCCTTGATGATCATGGCTTTCTTACAGAGGATCTTGAGCTGCTGGCCGCCACCCTCAGCGTCCCGCTCGGTCGCGTTCAGATGGTGCTGCAGCGCCTGTGCGAGCTCGGCCCGCCAGGCATCGCCACCCGCGACACGCGCGAGTGCCTGCTGGCGCAGATCGATGCGTTGGCCGCCCAGGGTGTGTCTTGCCCATTCGCGCGCACGCTGGTCGCGCACTACCTGGAAGATCTGGGGGCCGGGCGCTTCAAGCAGATCGCGCGCGCCCTCAAGATGACCTCGGAGGATCTTGACGCGGCGCGGGCCTTCATCCGCCGCCAGCTCTGGCCCTACCCGATGCAGGCGGCCGGTGGCGAGGCCGCGACGCTTCAGCGCACGCGCTACCGCACGGCCGACATAGTGATCAGCCGACACGATGATGACTTCGTGGTCGAGGTGCCCCTCTCACCGCGCCGGTTTTTGCAGCTGAGCCCGCTCTATAAGGACCTAGCCCGCCAGACGGCAGCTCTCGCCGAGCACGAGCGGGCGCATGTGCAGACATATATCGCCAGGGCCCGGCTCTTTCTGATAAACCTGCGCCAGCGCGAGCACACCCTCAAGCGCATCGGCGAGGCCCTGATTGCGCGCCAGGGGGCCTTTCTGCGCAATGGTGTGCGCGATCTCGCCCCGCTCACCCGCAGCGAGATCGCCGCTGAGCTTGATCTGCACGAGTCGACGGTGAGCCGGGCTATCGCCGACAAGAGCGCCCTGCTGCCCAATGGCACGCTGATGGCGATCAGCGAGTTCTTCGTGGTCGCGCGCGGCGTGCAGGATCGGCTGCGCGAGCTAGTGGCCAATGAGCCGTGCCCGCTGAGCGACGAGCAGCTCGCGCAGCTGCTCGCTAAGCAGGGCCACCCGATCGCCCGGCGCACGGTGGCGAAGTACCGCGACATTATGCGGATCCCGCCCTCACATATGCGCTAAGGGTCGCGCCGGCGTCCAGGTGGGCGGCGGGTCGCCCAGGCCCCCCGCCCAAAGGCGCGTCGGCCTTCATCAGCCCTTGCGCCCAGGCTCTGGCGATCGCCTCCGAGCGGGTCGTGACGCCGAGCTTGCTGAGGATCACCCCGGCGTGCGCTTTGACGGTCAAGGCGCTGATGTGCGGCTGCGTCGCATCTGGCTGTTCGACTGAGGGCCCCTGGCCGCTCTGCGCGGCCGGCTGGACGGCCCGACACACGCTGGCCGAGCGCCCTGCGCGTGCTTCATCAGATTGCTGAGAGACAGGCTTGCACGATAAGGCGTAGGCTTCTGGCCATAAGATGGGGGCGGAGTGGGGCCATTTTGTTTTACACTCACTTCATCTATAGAGATATTCTGGCGAGATACTGCCTATGATCTATGTGATCTACGCGGTTCAGCCTGACGACTGCCAGTACGGCCTTGCCGGGATCGCCCTGCGGCACTATGGCGATCCGGTGCGCGCCCCTGGCCCTCGCTACGACCTCGGAACCAACTCAGACACAGGAGCCCTCACCCATGCAATCGCCACGCCCGCCTCGCCGACAGGCTGCCCTGGTCGCCGTGCTTCTCGGCACACTGTTCCTGCTTGGCCTGGCCCCGGACGAGCGGGACACTGATGGTGACATTGGCGTCCGAACCGATCCCGATGTCGACGGCGGTGGTGATTCCCCCGGAGAACGAGAAGGGCACGTCCACGCCTTCGACGTCCCGTCCGTCCGTGCGGAAGTAGCGGACGCGGTACTGCTCGACGATCACCGCCTCCGCCACCTGGGGCGGGCTTTCGTCGAGAAGCGCCTGCCAGACCTGCAAGCGTGCTTGCTCGTAGGCGTGGGACCCCGCCACGATCCGGTAGCAACTGCACCCCCGGTCCCACA
>JAAXUL010001223.1 GCA_013336035.1 Chloroflexales bacterium | reverse complement strand
CCCAAACTGTAACGTAGACGCTCGCGTAGCGAAGCCTTGTCTTAGCCGCTAATGGCCGGCGCCTTGAGTTTGTCTGTGAAGCAGAACCGCCTTGTGATTAAGGGTCCGAGCCTGCCCTATGAAGATCGCATTTCTCGCTCGTAATGATGGGACCGACACGCGCCAGGGCAAGATTTGTAACTCACTTCACCGCCTCGGCTATCAGGTGATCTACATCGGCTGGGACCGCGAGCCAGAGCGCGAGAAGCGGCCGATTCTCGACCCAGAGATCCCGCGCTTCATCTTCAGGTGGCGTGCGGGCTTCGGCGAGGTCTCGGCGAACGGCTGGCCGCAGTTCTTCCGCTATGTGGCCCGGGTCTTGCGCGAGCAACGGCCCGACGTGCTCCACGTGCGCGACGAGCCCCTGACGGCGATGGCGATGCCGCTGAAGGGCTGGCTCTACCGCTACCTGGTGCTCGATATCTTCGACAGCCTGGCGGCGAGACACTATAGCAGCCCGGTCTTGAATACGGCCACCCTGGCCACGCGGCGGCTGGCCCACCTGGGCGCCGACCGGATCATCGAGACGAGCGAGCAGCTGCGCGCAATGCTGGGCCTGTTTGCCAGGAAAGCGATTGTGGTGATGAACTGCCCCGCCGACCCGGGTGAGGCTGTCGCCCAGTCGCTTCCGAGCCTGCCCGCGGTGCAGATCTGCACCGGCGGATCGCTCTCGCGCCAGCGCGATGGGCTAGAGGTGCTGCTGAAGGCGGTTGACCTGCTGCCGCCTGGCGAGGTCGAGATCCAGGCGAGCGGCTGGCTCCACGACGACTACGCGCGCGACATCTTTGTCAAGCACCCGGCCGTCCACTATCGCTGGCTCGAGACCCCAGAGGAGTTCCGCGAGCAGGCCGCTCGCTGCGACGCGATCAGCTATCTGCGCGGCGACGCCGGCGAGACCACATATCGCTCGTGGGTCCTGCCCAATCGCTTCTTTGACGCGATGAGCGTCGGCCGCCCGCTGATCATCTCGAGCGAGATGAAGATGGCACCCTGGGCGACCGACCAGGCGCTCGGCTATCTGTATACGCCAGGCGACCATGTGGGCCTGGCGGCGATCTTCCGCCAGCTCAAAGAGCGGCGCCAGGAGTTGCCAGCCTACGCCGCTCGTATGCGCCGGCTCTTCACGAGCCAGTACACCTGGCCGATCATGGAGGAGCGCCTCCACGCGCTGTATCAGGGGCTCGGCGGGTAAGGAGGCTGGCCGATGCGCATCACCTATCTGCACCAGTACTTTGTGCCGCCCGAGACCAGCGGCGGCACACGCTCGTACGAGTTCGCGCGGCGGCTCATCGCGGCCGGCCATACGGTGACGATGATCACCTCGTCGGCCATGCTGCCGGACTACCTGCGCCCGCGCGGCGGCGGCCCCCGCGAGATGGAGATCGCCGGCGTTCCGATGGTGGTGATCCCTGTGCCCTATGCGAACAGCATGGGCTTTGCCGCGCGGCTGCGGGCCTTCCTCAGCTTCGCGGCCCTGGCCGCGCGCGAGGCGGCCCGCCGGCCCGCAGACGTCGTCTTCGCCACCAGCACGCCGCTGACGATCGCCATCCCCGGGATCGTGGCCAGCCTGGCTCGTGGTGTGCCGATGGTCTTTGAGGTGCGCGATCTCTGGCCCGAGCTACCAATCGCCATTGGGGCTCTGCGCGACCCGCTGACGCGTGGGCTGGCCCAGATCCTCGAGAGCGTAAGCTACCTGAGCGCAAGCCATGTGGTCGCGCTGTCACCCGGCATGGCCAGTGGCGTGATCCGGCGTGGCGTCGCGCCCGAGCGGGTGACGGTCATTCCTAATAGCTGCGATGTTGATGAATTTGACATCCCGGCCGAGCGCGGCGAGCAGATCCGCCGGCGGGTGCCGGGGCTCGCTCCCGATCAGCCGCTGATCGTCTACAGCGGCACCTTCGGGCGGATCAATGGCGTCAGCTACCTCGTCGAGCTGGCCGCCGCCCTGCGTGTCATGCTCCCCGGCGCGCGCGTGCTGCTGGTTGGCGATGGCGCTGAGCGCTCACTCGTCGAGGCCCGCGCCCGTGAGCTAGGCCTGCTAGGCGAGAGCGTCCATATCTGGGACCCTATCCCGAAGGCCGAGATGCCCCTGCTTCTGGCGGCGGCAGATCTGGCGACCTCGGTCTTCTTGCCTATCCAGCCGATGTGGAACAACTCGGCCAACAAGTTCTTTGATGCCCTGGCCGCCGGGCGGCCGATCGCGATCAACTATGGCGGCTGGCAGGCCGCCCTGCTGCGCGAGAGCGGCGCGGGCCTGGTGCTGCCCCAGGACGATATCCCGGCCGCGGCGTGGGCGCTCGCCGCCTTTTTGCGGGACCGTGAGGGGCTGCGCGCGGCCGCCGCCGCCGCGAGCCGCCTGGCCTACACCCGCTTCCATCGCGATGAGATGGCCCGCATCCTCGAGCAAGTGCTGGTGCAGGCCGCCGGGCAGCCGCTGGCCGCCACAGCGCCGGGCGACCGTCCGAGGCGCTGAGCGCCCCGCCCGCCCTTGGCGCACGATAGTCGTAGCGCTTGTACGCCCCCCCGCTCCAGTGGCAGGAGCGGGGGGGCGTGTTGTTGGTGGCGATAATGAACGGAAG
>JAAXUL010001222.1 GCA_013336035.1 Chloroflexales bacterium | reverse complement strand
CGGGTGGCCCGCTTCATCTGCTGTTGACCCGGTTTTTAAAGGAGACATCCATGGACTTCAAGCGACTCATGGCACAACTAACCAGAGGACTCGCCCCGTCGCCGATCCGCAAGCTCGTTCCCCTGATGCGCCAGCCGGGGATGGTTTCCCTGGGCGGCGGCTACCCGAACGCGAAGACGTTTGCCTTCGAATCCATGGAAGTCATCGGCTCGGCAGCTCGCCTGCCGGAAATCGCCGGTTCCGCCACGCTGATTGTCCTGGACGACGCCCACCCGGAATCCTGGACCAACCCCGACTTTCCACCCTGGAGCGGCGGTTTCTACATGAGCACTGGTAGTTTCAACTTCTATCCCTCTGTTCCGGTCACGCTGGGCCGTCCGTTCATCTTCGCCGTGCGCGACTCGGTAACCGGCGCAGTTCTGTTCCTCGGGCAGGTGCTCGACCCTACCGTCGAGACCCTGCGCCCGCCGCAGGGCGCCCCCGCCGAGGGCGAGGTGAGCCTCGAGCTGCTGCCCTCGCTGGGCGCGGGCGTGCGCGGCGGGCTGAGCTACCTCGAGACATTCCCCTACGGCTGCACCGAGCAGACGGTGAGCGCCTTCCTGCCCAACGCGGTCAGCTACCGGCTCTACAAGCAGCTCGGCAGCGATGACGCCGCGCTCAAGGCCTCGCTCGAGCGGAGCCTGGCCAGCGGGCTGCAGCGGCTCAACGCCCTGCAGAACCTCGACGGCGGCTGGGGCTGGTGGGAGGGCGACGAGAGCCAGCCTTACCTTAGCGCCTACGTGGCCCAGGGGCTGGGCGAGGCCGTCAAGGCCGGCTACGGCGTCGACCTGGCGGTGCTCGACCGCGGGCTGGCCTACCTCAAGGGCGCACTGGAACGAGACGCCGACCAGGGGCAGCGGCTGCCGCTGCCGACCCGCCTCAACACGCGCGCCTACATCCTCTTCGTGCTCGGCGAGCTGGGCCAGCCCGACCGCGGGCGGGCCGTGGCGCTCTACGAGCAGCGGCCGCAGCTCGACACCTACGCGCGAGCCTACCTGCTGATGGCGCTCAAGGGCCTGGGCGACGACGAGCGCGCCCGCGCCCTGGCCGCCGACCTGACGGGCGGCGCGATCATGCGCCCCGCCGACGCCCACTGGGAGGAGGCGCGGGCCGACTACTGGACTATGAGCAGCGACACGCGCACGACCGCCCTGGCCCTGCAGGCCCTGGTGCGCGCCGACCCCGCCAACGTCCTGGTGCCGAACGCGGTGCGCTACCTGGTGGGCCTGCGCGACCACGGCCACTGGCGCACCACCCAGGAGACCGCCGTGACCCTGATGGCGCTCAGCGAGTATGTGGCCCAGAGCGGCGAGCTGGCGGGCGACTACAGCTACCGCGTCGCCCTCGACGGCAAGAGCCTGGCCGAGGGCAGCGTCGGGCGCGAGAGCCTCGAGCGGCCGATCGACCTGGTGGTGAGCCTGGCCGACCTGGCCCAGGGCGCCGCCGGCAAGCTGAGCATCCAGCGCCAGGCCGCCGCCGGCCAGAGCGGCGCGGGGCGCCTCTACTACACGCTGCGCATGCGCGGCTACCAGGACGCCGCGAGCGTGCAGCCGCTCGACCAGGGCGTCGGCGTGCGCCGCGAGTACGCGCTTGTCGATACGGCCACCCTGAGCCCGACGGGCGAGCTGACCACCCAGGCCGGCCTCGGCGAGGTCGTGCAGGTGCGGCTGACCCTGAGCGTGCCCGAGAGCATGCCCTACTTCATGGTCGAGGATATGCTGCCGGCGGGCCTCGAGCCGCTCGACACCAGCCTGAAGACGACCAGCGCCGCCGCGCGCGACCCATCCATCGCCGAGGCGGGCGAGCAGCCCTCGTGGTGGTACTTCGGCCGCACTGAGGTGCGCGACAACCGCGTGGCGCTCTTCGCCACCGACCTGCCGCGCGGCACCTACGTCTACAGCTACCTGGCGCGGGCCGTCACGCCGGGGCGCTTCCAGACCCTGCCGGCCACGGCGATGCGCACCTACGCCCCCGAGGTCTTCGGGCGCAGCGCCGGGGCGCTCTTCACGGTGACCGGCCCGTAGGGGCCGGCCGCCTACAGGGCCTCGACAATGACGGCGATACCCTGGCCCACGCCGATGCACATCGTTGCGAGCCCATAGCGGCCGCCGCGCCGCCGCAGCTCGTGGGCCAGGGTCGTCAGGATGCGGGCGCCGCTCGCCCCAAGCGGGTGGCCGAGCGCGATCGCGCCGCCGTTGACATTGACCTTCGCCGGGTCTAGCTCGAGCTGGCGCACGCAGATCAGGGCCTGGGCCGCGAAGGCCTCGTTGAGCTCGACCAGATCCAGGTCGCTGGCGCGGAGGCCGGCCCTGTCCAGGGCCTTGCGGGTCGCCGGGACAGGCCCGAGGCCCATGAAGGCGGGGTCGACGCCCGCGACCGCCGTGCTGACGATCCGGGCCAGCGGGCTCGAAGTACGTGATGTGGTCGGTGTGGAACTCGAGATAGTCGAAGCTGGGCGCATCATCGGGATGCCAGCGTGCGTGGCCGACGGCTCCGACGCGCCGCCCGTCGAAGCTTCTGCGCGAAGGCGGATTTGGTGAATGGGCGCTCACGCCCGCGGTTCCCCTCGCCCATCGGATG
>JAAXUL010001221.1 GCA_013336035.1 Chloroflexales bacterium | reverse complement strand
CTGGCCGACAACAACGGCCAGGACGAGGAAGGGCGGCCGCGCGGTGTCGCCCGCGGCGGCCAGGAGCCGGGCGACCCTGAGGGCCTGCCCCAGGCCTGGGCTGTAGGCGGCGGGATCCCTGAGCGCCACCGGCACAAAGGCGCCGGTGAGGGTCAGCTCGCGGCGTGCCAGCTCGGCGCGGAGGGCGGCGGGATCGGTGGGCATATAGCCCCAGTCGCCCAGCTCGGTGCCGGTGTAGCCGGCTGCGCGCAGCTCGTCGAGCATCTGGGCAAAGCCGGTCGCCTTGCCCTCCATCCCCTCGAACTCCAGCGAGCCCCACGAGCAGGGCGCGTTTCCAATATGGATCGCGTGCATAGCGGTGATCTCTTGACTAGATGCTTCCAAGCCGAGCCCAGGCGGCGCGGTCGGGCCGCTGGCGGGCGATATGCCGACCCCCCTGCGGGAGCGGGCCGCTGGGTCGCGTGGGCCTTGGCCTGCACATCCTGGGCCAGGGCCACGGCGCCAGCCTCGGCCGGGCTACTCTGCGCGCGCATGGCCTCGGGCGGGGCGTCACGGCGGTGATCAGCCGCGGGTCGGCGTGGCCGCCGGGTGTTACGCCCTGACAGGCGCGGTGCTTGCGCGGGCGGATAGTGAGTGTGGGGGTGAGCGCGGTATTCTTAGTCGGATGCTCTGTAGCAGAAGACGGCCGCGAGCAGCTGCGGGAGCTGCTGGGCGCCGACGCTGGCCTCAATGTTGACCAGCAGAGCGGGACCGCGAGCCGGCGGAGGTGGGAGAGGTTTTGCGCGATGCGCGACGAGACGATGATGATCCCGTCGACCTTTTTCATTTGTGCACTCGTGTGCGTCGGAGTATACGCAACGGCTATGCCTTTGTCAAGGCCTGAATTTTATGCGCCAGCCCCGCCCGCCTCTGCACTGCGGCGTGGGCGCATGTCGCTGGCGCGCGGCCGCGCGGCGAACCACTCACGCCCGGCGGCCCCCGTGTCGCCTGCCGGAGCGCCGACGAGACAACGGCCCACCAGCAGCAGACGGTCCACGTCAGGGTCACAGACCGGGGAGATCGCTCTCCACCTTGCCACCACCAGTATGGCGCCCTTCCCGTCTCGATCCGCGTTCGCTCTGGCCTTCGGGCCAGAAAAGGAATCCGGTGACGGGCCCGGCTCATATCACGTTCGGGCCGCGGTAGGCCCGCGCTGCGGCGACGAAGCGCCCGGCCACCTGCGGGCAGGCGAGCCAGTGGATGTGGACGTAGGAGGCGAGCACATTCGCGCGCCTCGCGCCCTCGGGCCGCTCATCAGGGCGGAACACATCGGGCAGACAGGTGTAGAGCGGGGCAAGCTCGTCCGGCCGGCCCTCCCACAGCGAGTAGTGGAACTCGTGGCCGCGTACGGTCTCACCCGCCCGCCAGAGCCAGCTGTCGGCCGCCGCGCGCACCGTGCGGTAGCCCAGCGTGAGCCGCGGGGTCATCGCCGAGCGACCGGGAAGCAGCCCGAGCATCGGGTGGGCCACGCCCGCGGCATCCACCACCGTCTCGGTCAGGTACATGAGCCCACCGCACTCGGCGTAGATCGGCAGGCCGCCCACTCCCGCGGCGCGGATCGCCTCGCGGAGCGCGCGGTTGGCGCTGAGCTGCGCGGCGTACAGCTCGGGGAAGCCGCCGCCGAGGTAGAGGGCGCCCGTGCCGGCGGGTAGGCCCTCGTCGCGCAACGGGCTAAAGAACGCGATCTCCGCGCCGGCGGCGCGCAGCAGGTCAAGGTTCTCCTCGTAGTGGAAGCTAAAGGCCTCGTCGCGGGCTACGGCGACGATGGGCGGGCGCAAGGACACGAGGGCGGAAGGATGTGGGGCATCGCCGCCCCACGGCATCGCCTCCAGCGCAGGGGCTAGCCGGGCAAGTGCCAGGAGCCGATCAAGGTCCAGGCTCGCCTCGACGCGGGCGCGCACCTCGGCGAGCCAGGCCTGCCAGCGCCCGGGCTCGGCGGTGGGGACGAGGCCCAGGTGGCGCTCGGGCAGCGTGATTGCCTCGTCGCGGCTAAGCGCGCCCAGCACCGGCAGCCCGGCGCCATCCTCAATCGCCCGGGTCACCATCTGGGCGTGGCGCGGCCCGCCGGCGCGGTTCAGGATCACGCCGGCGACGCGCACGCGCGCGTCGAAGTCGCGCAGGCCGGCGACGAGCGCGGCGGCGGTGCGCGCCATCGCCCGCACGTCGAGGACGACCACGACCGGCGTGGCGGTCAGTCGGGCGATGTGGGCGCTGCTCCCCGCGTCATCGTCGCCGGCGTAGCCGTCGAAGAGGCCCATGACCCCCTCGATGACGGCGATGTCGGCCCCGGCGGCGCGGCGGGCCAGCACGCCCGGGATCTGCTCGGGGGGCACCATCCAGGCGTCGAGGTTGGCGCAGGGCCGCCCGGCCGCCAGGGCGTGGTAGCTCGGGTCGATGTAGTCGGGGCCGCACTTGAAGGGCGCGACCTGGAGCCCGCGCGCGGCCAGGGCGGCGATCAGCCCGGCGGTGATGGTGGTCTTGCCGCTACCGCTCATGGGCGCGGCGAGCAGCAGGCGCGGGAGCTGGGGGTTGCTCATATGGCCTCCCGCGCCAGCGTCTCAAACGGCAGGAAGCCGTCCTCGG
>JAAXUL010001220.1 GCA_013336035.1 Chloroflexales bacterium | reverse complement strand
GCGAGCTTGTTGACGCTGCGGAGGAACGAGAGCGCGCTGAGCGCCGCGGCAATGGGGTTGCTCATGGCGCCAGGCAAGCCCATCCCGTGCGTCACGATCTCGACCAGGACCTCGCCCAGGCGGAACCGCAGGTTGGGCAGGGTCTCGCGCCTTAGCATCGCTGATGCAGTTCTGAATTGCGTGCCCGAGCAGGAGCCACCGAGAGCACCAGTCGACGTCCATCGGACAGGTGTGGCGCCTGCGCACTCACGCACTCGCAGAGAGCCAAGAGATCACGCGTGAGCTGTCGATCATTGAATGGGCGTAGCTCCACGCGCACCGTGGCCTGCTCCCACGTCACCCGTCCAGGGAGTTCGAAAAATGGCGCCAGTCGCTGCCACGTTGCACGGGCGTAGTCGCTGGGGAAGTACTGGTCGCGGGTCCACATTGCTAGGTTCGCCAGCGCCACCTTGCACACCGTCATCACCTGGTCTTTATCATTGCTCAGTTCATACATCTGATGCTCGCGCGCATTCAGGTCTTCCAGTTTCCGGAGCACGATCCCTTGGTCTTGGCAGTAGCGCTCGATTTTTCGCCGTTCTGCCTCATGCTCACGCTCAGCCCGCCAATACTGGGCCTTGATTGTGTCCAGTTCCGCATCAATCTCCGCTTTTCGTTCGCGAATGATCCGTCGAATGGCATACGAATCGATGCCCTGGTCATACAAGGCGTCTTGCTGGTGGTTGAGTTCCCGATACAAGGCCTCACCGCGCGCCTTCTGCTGGCGATAATGGCGATCCGCCCGCCGATAGGCCCGGGCAGAGCGGGTGCGGGCGCTCGCCGCCCACTGCTGGAGCCGGTCACGCCGCTGCTCCAAGGTCGTACGCTGCTTGGCGACTTCTGAGTTCTCCACCAGGGTTTTGGCGTAGCCGTGATTGGTATCGATGCCGAGCGGGAGGAGAA
Organism: Chloroflexales bacterium; assembly: GCA_013336035.1. GTDB lineage: Bacteria > Chloroflexota > Chloroflexia > Chloroflexales > Chloroflexaceae > CAIWXH01. The sequence goes on along the minus strand of JAAXUL010001220.1, from coordinate 1,681 downwards.
AATCACGAATGATGTTTTCCTGCTGCGGCCAACGGGCGGTGTAGACCTGCGCCAGCGCAACCGCATCACCGCTCGTCGCCGTGGTCACAATCGGAATGAGTTTGGCCTGGGTCGGCGCGGCGGGCAGGGGCGTGGCGACCCAATCCCAGTCCCACCAGCATTGGGCATCGGGTTCCAGCCCTGCCAGCCAGCGCTGTCGCGGCGGGAGCCAGTCGGGATCATCTGGGTCGTCGCTGGCGTTCGCGGCTGCGGGGTCGGGCACCTGACAGCGGAGGTCACGGATGAGGGCCACGCAGAGGGGCAGATGTTCGCCAGAGCGACCAGGAATGCTCAGCGCAAAGCGGGCGGGGGCCACCTCACGCACCACGTTTCCGTGCCGATCCCAGCGTAGCGGCACAAACTCCCCCACCTCGCTGAAGGAGGCCAGCCCATCGTACTGATCCGCGCGCAGGATGGTCACCACGGTGCAGCCAGCCGTCACCAGGCCAGCGAGAAAGTCGCCGCCCATGCCCTCACGGTCGACGACAAGATGCTCGATGGTTCGCCCGCCGGTGGCCTCGGCGTAACGGGCGAGGATCTGCGGAAGGCCGATGCTCAAATGCTGGTCGCCGCGATGAGTGCTGGCAAGCAGGGGATGGCCCTGGGCATCGTGGAGCAGGACGAGGGCGCGGCAGCCCTCGATGGCCCCGGTGCGTCCAATCAGCCCACGCGGGATACGGTCATCGCTGAAGACCGGCTTGCGGTGACCATTATATAGTAGTAGGCGGGGGCAGCAGGGTTGCTGCTGGCGGGCTGCCAGAGCTGGGTGGTCCAGCGGGCCAGCGCATTGGTGAAGCGGTCAGCGGCACCGGCGTGGGCCAGCCAGGCCAGGAAGCGCTCGACGTGGCGGTAGCCGTAGGCCCAGCCGCGACCCGTGAGGAGGGCCAGGGCATCGCCGCTGTAGCTGCGCAGATCCCAGGTTCGGCGTAGTCCAGCCACGGGGAGAAAAAGCAGGGTCAGGAGGAGCGCGCAAAGGGTGCGCTGGGCCATACGCCCAAAGCGGGTGCTCGGCGCGGCGACCGGGAGGGCCTCCTGCAACGCAGCGACGAGGCCACTTTCGTGGGCAGCGGCGAGGAGCAGGAGGCTGCCGGCGCCCTCCTGCCAGACGGGGGCTTCGTTGGCGAGCGGGGCTAGACTTTTTTTCCCTGGGGCGGGCGCTGGTAGCCCACGCCGAGGGAGGCACGAACCTGATTGAGGTAGCCGAGGCTGACGAGCACATCGCAGTGCTCACGAAGCACACCCTGGAGCACGCGACTGGTCGTATGGGGATGCTCCTGGCAGTAGGTGACGATCCACTGGCGCACTGGGGGCGGCAGCTTGTAGGCCACGCCCTGACGGTGGTCTTCCAGAGCCAGCTCGCCTTCCTGGCGTACCCGCCGTCGCAGCCGATGGGCGGTATCTTCGGTGACCGTGATATCGGCTGCTGCCGCCGCCTCACGCCAGGAGAGTCCCGCTTGCATGCCAGCAACGAGACGCGCCTTGGCCGCACGGCGGGCCGCACGCGGAAGTTCCATCAGGGGTATCGCCATCGTGCCACCTCCACGCTCAGGTGCGGATGATGGGGCAGTTTAGCACCCTGCTGGTATGTTTTCCAGTTCTGTATGCCTGCTCCCATGGCGCGAGACCCTGACCTGGCTGGTGG
>JAAXUL010000419.1 GCA_013336035.1 Chloroflexales bacterium | reverse complement strand
GAAGAAGATAGCCATCCAGGCCACGGCGCACGCCGCCAGCAGCATCGTGCGGCCGTGGGCCCTGTCGGAGAGCCAGCCGAAGATCGGCTGTGAGAGCGAGCCGATCAGCAGGTAGATTGTCAGGGCGGTGCCGATCTGCGCGTAGCTGAGGCCCAGAGGCTCTTTCAGCACGGCCAGCAGCACCGCCCCGGTGCTGTTGAGGACATCGATGGCGAAGTGGCCGCCGGCGACAGCGAGGAAGATCCGGTTCTTGCGCATGGTACCTTTCAAGATCGCTCGAAGACCACCTTACCCTCGACGATGGTCATAGCTGCGGTGATGGCGGGGAGCTCGGCCGGGGCGCTGCGGAAGGGGTCGCCGGTGAGCACGGCCATATCGGCGAGCATGCCAGGCACGAGGCGCCCCTTGGCACCGTCCTCGCCGCTGGCGATGGCGGGGCCGAGGCAGTAGGCCTGCAGGGCCTCGTCGACGCTCAGGCGCTGCTCGGGGTACCAGCCGCCCTCGGGGTAGCCGCCCGGGCGCTGGCGGGTCACGGCGGCGTGGAGGCCGCGCCACGGGTTCATGCTCTCGACGGGGGCGTCGCTGCCGAAGGCGAGGGTGGCGCCGCTCTGCTTCAGGCTGTACCAGGCGTAGGCGTAGGCGCAGCGGGAGCCCCAGAGCGCCTCGGCCGCCTCGATGTCGCTGGTGCAGTGGATCGGCTGCATCGAGGCGACAACGCCGAGCTGGGCCAGCCGGGGAAGATCTTTCGGGTGGAGCACCTGCACGTGCTCGATCCGGTTGGGCAGAGCCATAGCCGGGTAGGTCGCGCCGCCCTGCCTGCGGTCGGCCTGGGCCTTCTCGATCGCGTCGAGGACCCTGCGGTTGGCGGCGTCGCCGATAGCGTGGACGGCGACGCTGATACCGCCGGCGTTCGCCTGTCGCACCAGGCGCTCGAGCTCGCCCGGCTCGATCACAGAGATGCCGCTGTGGCGCCGGCCCTCGTAGTGATTCAGCATCTCGGCGCTCTCGGAGCCGAGCGAGCCGTCGGCGAAGAGCTTGAGCCCGCCGATGCGCAGCCAGCGGTCGCCCAGGCCGCTGCGCAGGCCTATCGCGAGGGCGCCCTCGAGGTCGGGCTGGGCGAGGAAGGCCAGGCTGCGCACGCTCAGCGCGTCGCGGGCCCGCAGGGTCTGCAGGTCGCGCAGGGCCTCGGGGCCGCTGGCGTGGTTGGTGCCGGGCGGGATGTGGATGCTGGTGATGCCGTAGCTCAGGGCCTCGTGTAGGGCGGCCCGCAGCCCATCGAGGCGCTCGACCTCGCCGATGGGCGGTACGACAGCGCGCACCAGATCCATAGCCGCCTCGAAGAGGATGCCCGTCGGCGCGCGCTCCTGGTCGCGCTGGATCTGGCCGCCGACGGGGTCGGGCGTCTCGGCGGTGATGCCGGCCAGGGCCAGGGCCTTGCTGTTGACCCAGAGCGAGTGGCCATCTTTGCGCGTGAGGGTGGCGGGCCGGTCGGGGCAGACGGCGTCGAGGTCGGCGCGGGTGGGCCAGCGGCGCCCCCAGGGGATGTGGTCCCAGCCGCCGCCGCGCAGCCAGATCCCGGGCGAGAGCGCCCTCGCCCGCTCGGCGATGATCGCCAGGGCGGCCTCGAGGCTGGCGGCCTCGCCGAGGCGAGCCTCGCGGGCGCCGAGGCCCTGCCAGGTGATGTGGACGTGGGCGTCGGTGAGCCCGGGCACCACGGCGCGGCCCCGCAGGTTGATCGTCTCGCCGCGCATACCCGCGACCGCGGCCTGCACGCGGCCCTCGCTGCCGAGCGCGAAGATCCTGCCGTCGCGCACGGCGACCGCCCGCGCAACCGGCTGCGCCTGGTCGAGCGTGTAGATCGGGCCATTGTAGAGCACCAGCGTAGCCATACATGCCCCCTGACAGGCCGGCGACAGCGCCTTGTCGCGCCGGGCGTCGCATCATCGTATCCCCCGCGCAGCGCTCTGTCAACCTGGGGCGGGCCAGGCCGGGAATCCTATGGTATGATGCGCCCTAGCATTAGCTCGATGTTCCTGAATGAGGCAGACTGATGACCACCACCGTCTATCTGATCCGCCACGGCGAGACGGACTGGAACCTCGCTGGGCGCTGGCAAGGTCACGCCGACGTACCGCTCAACGAGCTTGGCTATAAGCAGGCCCGCATTGTCGCCAGGCGCCTCGCCCGCGAGGGCGTGCAGTTCGACGCTATCTATAGCAGCGATCTCGCCCGGGCCTTCCAGACGGCCTGGGAGGTCGGGGCCGCCGTGAAGGTCCCGGTGCAGCTGCTGCCCAACCTGCGCGAGATCGACCTCGGCACCTGGAGCGGCCTGAACTACAATGAGATCAAGGTGACCCACCCAACCGAGATCGCGCTCCTCGAGCAGGGCCAGGACATCCCGCGCGGCGGCGGCGAGACCCTGAGCGCTCTGCGCAAGCGCGTGGTCGAGGCCGTAGACGCCATCGCCAACCACCACGAGGGCGCCACCCTCGGGCTGGTGACCCACGGCGGCTGCATCCGCATGCTCCTGGCCCACGCCGAGAGCTTCCACGGCGATGGCTTCAAGCGCTTCCCGCATATCGGCAATACCTCGATCACCATCGTGCGCATCAGCCCCGCCGGCTGGGAGATCGTGTGTGCCAATGATATGTCCCACCTGGAGGAGGAGCACCAGCCTGATCTCGTCTCCTCTCCTCCCGACGACGCAGAGCGCCCGAGCCTTTAGGCCAGGTGCCGCCCCGCCCTGGCGCACCGCCATATATGGAAGACCTGTACGCCGTCGAGACGCCCGAGGTGGTGGCGATCTACTATACAGTGGCGGGGGCCGGCTCGCGCTGCCTGGCCGCCGCCGTGGACACGCTGCTGATCCTGCTGCTGCAGGTTGCCCTTGGGGCGGTCGTGGTCGGCGTGGCGGGCGTGGCGGGCAGCATGGCCGACCTCTTCGGCCCGCTCATCCTCGCTATCTGGGTGCTCCTGTCTTTCGCGCTGCTCTGGAGCTACTACCTGGCCTTCGATCTGGCCTGGTCTGGCCAGAGCCCCGGCCGGCGCCTCTTCGGCCTGCGGGTCATCCGTGAGGGCGGGCGCCCGATCGACTTCAGCGCCTCGGCCATCCGCAACCTCCTCCGCCTGGTCGACTTTCTGCCCTTCTTCTATGGCCTCGGCGTGCTGGTGATGTTCGCCGACGGGCGGGCCCGCCGCCTGGGCGATCTGGCCGCCGGCACCCTGGTGGTGCGCGAGGGCCCCGCCCTCACCCTCGACGCGCTTTCCAGTGGCGCGGCCCCGGCCGCTGTGCCGCCGCGCGCCCTCGACGCCCCGGCCGCCCCGCTGCTGCCCAATCTCCACCTCGCCCGCGCCGACGACTACGAGCTGGCCCAGGAGTTCCTGCGCCGCCGCGACGACCTCGGCGGGGAGCGCCGGGCCAACCTGGCGCAAGACCTGGCGGCAGCGCTGCGCGCGCGCCTCGGCCTGCCGTCCGGGGGCGACCCCGAGCGCTTCGTCGAGCACTTCGTGCGCGAGTACCGGGTCTTCTACGCGCCCGACGGCGCGGGCTCATGAGACAAGCGCCCGCCACGCCGGGTGCTCCGGCGCCCAGACCTCGAGGCCAGGCAGGCGCTTAAACCAGGCCCCCTGCCGGCGGATAAAGCTGTGGGTGTCGAACTTCAGCCGCTCGGCGCAGGCCGCGAGGCTCGCCGCGCCCTCGACGTAGGGCCTGAGCTGGATGTAGCCAAGGCTCGACAGCGCCGGCAGATCCCAGCCGTAGCCCCGCCGGGCCAGGCCCGCCACCTCGTCGGCCAGCCCGGCCGCCAGCATCGCGTCCACCCGGGCGTCGGCGCGGGCGTAGAGCTCGTCGCGGGGCCGGCTGAGCCAGATCGTCCGCACGGCGTAGGGCGGCGGCTCGCGGGTCTGCTGCTCGGAGATCGGGCGGCCGGTGACCAGGTAGACCTCGAGGGCGCGCACAACCCGGCGCACGTTGGCGGGGGCGATCTGCGACGCCGCCCGTGGGTCCGCGGCGGCCAGGCGGCGGTGCAGGGCCGCGGCCCCCAGCTCGGCCGCCTCGCGCTCGAGGGCGGCGCGTAGCTCGGGCTGGGGGGCGACGCGGGGGATCTGCCAGCCCTCGAGCAGGGCGGCGAGGTACTGGCCTGTGCCGCCCACCAGCAGGGGCGCCCGCTCGCGCCCGGCGATATCGTCGATGGCCGCCCGCGCCAGCTCCTGGTAGGTCGCCAGTGAGAACTCCTCGTCGGGGTCGCGGATGTCGATCAGGTGGTGGCGGGCGGCGGCCTGCTCCTCAGGGGCGGGCTTGGCCGTGCCGATATCCATGTGCCGGTAGATCTGCCGTGAGTCAGCTGAGACGATCTCTCCGCCGATCTGCCGGGCCATAGCCACGGCGAGGGCGGTCTTGCCCACAGCGGTTGGACCAACGATTGCTATAAGGGTTATTAACGGTCTGTTATGCACCAGCGCTGCCCTCTGAGAAGCCCGTAACTCCCGCATGCTACAATGTACCACATGGAGTTATGACGCAGCGCAGCACACTGCGCCTGCCGCCTCACTGGATACGGACATAGTCTATGGGTCAGATCATCCTTCCCAACCAGCCAAATCTTTGCGCCATCGTACACATAGAGGCCCCCGACGGCCGTCAGCTGCGCGTGCGCCACATGCGTCAGGATGACGCCGAGCTGCTCGAGCGCATGTTCTATAAGCTCTCGTCAGAGACGCGCTACCGCCGCTTCTTCGTGCCCCTGGATAATATCGAGGAGGAGCGGCTCCACCGTGAGACCCAGCGCCTGGCCACGATCGACCCGGAGATAGAGACGGCCCTGATCGCGGTGACCGACGAGGACGGCCGCGAGGAGGCCATAGCGGTGGCCCGCTACTCCTGCCTCGCGCTCCGCGAAGACACCTGCGAGGGCTCGATCGTCATCCGCGACGACTTCCAGGGCCTCGGCCTCGGCCGGCAGCTCTTTGACCTGCTGGTGCAGGTGGCCCTAGCCCATGGCCTGCGCCATATGGTCCTCCTGACCCACGCCGACAACTGCGGCATGATCGCCCTCGTCCATGGCCTCGGCGTGCCCTACAAGGGCCGCTACAGCGCGGGCCTCTACGAGATGGACGTGCAGCTGGCCGACACCGCCATGCCCTACTTCCCCTTCACTTCGCCGGAGTAGGCGGGCTCCCCCCGCGTTTTCGGGTACAATGCCCCGGGCGTGATCTTCTCTCACGACTGGATAAGGTGTATGACCCGGCAAACCCCACTGCTTCCCCTGATGATCAGCAGCGCGCTCGGCGCCCTCGGCGGCGCCCTCGGCGCCGCCTGGTACGTCAGCACCCGCGTCAGCCCCGAGCCGCGCCGATCATTCATGGATGACTATACCTTCCCCCCCGGGGAGCTCGGCGCGACCTACGAGCCGGTCAGCTTCACCAGCGGCGACGGCCTGCGCCTGAGCGGCTGGTGGCTGCCTCAGGAGGCCCCGCGCGGCGTCGTGATCGGCTGTCACGGCCACGGCGGCCGCAAGGATGACATGCTCGGCATTGGCACGAGCATGTGGCGGGCCGGCTTCAGCGTACTGCTCTTCGACTTCCGCGGCCGCGGCGAGTCGGACCCCTGGCCCCAGACTCTGATCAGCCGCGAGGTCGACGACCTGCGGGCCGCCGTCGCCTTCACCCGCGGGCGTGAGCCGCGCGCCCGCATTGGGGTCGTGGGCTTCTCGATGGGCGCCGCCGTCTCGATCCTGGCCGCCGCCGAGGAGCCGGCCATCGCCGCCGTCGTGGCCGACAGCTCGTTCACCACCGGGCGCGATGTCGTCGCCCACGGCGTGCGCAGCGTCCTGCGCATCCCGCCCGAGATCCTGGTCCTGGCCGCCGACGAGGTGGTCAGCCGGCGCCACGGCTACCGCTTCAGCCACGCGCGGCCCATCGACGCCGTCGGGCGCATCGCCCCCCGCCCGGTCATGGTCGTCCACGGCGAGGGCGACACCATCGTCCCCGTCGAGCACGCCCACCGGCTCTACGCCGCCGCCGGCGAGCCCCGCGAGCTCTGGGTCGTCCCCGGGGTCGAGCACTGCGGGGCCTACTTCCTCGACCGCCCGGAGTACTGCCGGCGCGTGAGCGGCTTCTTCGACCAGTACCTCGGCAGCCTCGAGGGCTAGATGCTCACGTTCGACATCCTGACGCTCTTCCCCGGCATGTTTGTGGGCCCGACGACCGAGAGCATCCTTAAGCGGGCGCAGCAGGCCGGCCTGATCGAGGCTCGGCTGCACAATATCCGCGACTGGGCGACCGACCGGCACCGCACCGCCGATGACGCGCCCTATGGCGGGGGCGCCGGCATGGTGATGAAGGCCGAGCCTCTGGCGGCCTGCATCCGCGCCGTCGCCGGCGCTGGCGCGCCCCCCGTGATCCTGCTCTCGCCGGACGGCGAGCCCTTCACCCAGGCTATCGCCCACGAGCTGAGCCGCGAGGAGCGGATCGTGCTTGTGTGCGGCCACTACGAGGGCCTCGACGAGCGCGTGCGCGAGGCCCTGGTCACCCGCGAGCTGAGCATCGGCGACTATGTGCTCACCGGCGGCGAGCTGGCGGCCATGGTGGTGCTCGACGCCGTGGCCCGCCTGGTCCCCGGCGTGATCGACGCCGAGTCGACCGCCGAGGAGAGCCACAGCGACGGGCTGCTCGAGTACCCCCACTACACCCGGCCCGCCGTCTGGGAGGAGCGGCCCGTCCCGCCGGTGCTGGTCTCGGGCCACCACGGCGAGGTGGCGAAGTGGCGCCGCCGCGAGCGCCTGCGCCGCACGCTCGCCCGCCGCCCCGACCTGCTGGCTCGCGCTCACGCCGACGGCCACCTGACGCGCGAGGACCTGGTGTACCTGGCGGATCTGGGGTGGGGGCCGGGCTAGCGCCGATGCCAGTCTTCCCACAGGCCCATCAGCGTGGTGGCGGGGTCGCGCCAGTAGCGCTCGGGGTCCAGCGGCAGGGCGGGCGGCCCCGAGGTCGCGGGCAGCGCCCCCGCGCGCAGGCGGGCGGCGAAGGCG
>JAAXUL010001219.1 GCA_013336035.1 Chloroflexales bacterium | reverse complement strand
CCTCCACCAGCGGCCGCAGCTCATCGGCCGTCTCGCGGGCGGCGACCGGCACCGCGACGATCAGCCGCTCGGGCTGCTGGGCGCGCACGGCGGCGATGGCGGCGCGCATAGTCATGCCGGTCGCGAGCCCGTCATCGACCAGGATCACCGTCCGGCCACGCAGGTCCGGCGCCGCCTTCTCACGACGGTACAGCTGCGCGCGGCGCGCCAGCTCGCGGCCCTCGTCCGCGGTGGCCTGCGCCAGATTGCCCGGCGTGATGGCGAGATCGTCGATCAAGGCGTCGTTCAGCACCAGCACATCGCCCTCGGCGATCGCGCCCATCGCAAGCTCGGGCTGGCCGGGCACGCCAAGCTTGCGGACCAGCACCAGGTCGAGTGGGGCCTCAAGGGCCTGGGCTATCTCGAACGCGACCGGGACCCCCCCGCGCGGCAGGGCGAGCACCACCACGCTGGGTGAGGCGACATAATCTCTGAGCTGCGCCGCTAGAGCCTGGCCGGCGGCGGCCCGCTCAGAGAAGTGCCTTCTCGGGTGCATAGGCCGCCAGACGCTGGGGTTCAGCCACGACATAGCGCCCCTCCTTGCCCGCAGGCGGGCCGCCAGGGGTCCCGGCGCTCAAGGGCCATGGTGGTCCTCCTTCGGACCACCGAGGATGGGGAGGAGGTCGCCGTGTGGGTGGGAGGATGCCTGGGGGGAGGGTCGGCCAGCGCGGCTGTGCCCCGTGCTCGGTGGCACAACAGACTAAGAGTAGCTACACACCGCCTGGGTAGACTATAGCAGCGGCGGTATCCGCTGAGAGAAGAACCTGCTTCACCCCGAGTGATCGTTTCGTCACAGCCGGTTATGATCGCTGCCCCGCTCGCCCGCTATGAGCGGCCTCGGCGCTGGCGCCGGGGCGGCCGCTGCGGCCATCAGGTCAGGAAGGCGTGATAGGCCGGGTTATCGCTCTCGTCGACGTGGCGGTAGCCCAGGCGCTCGAGCGAGGCGCGGAAGCGCGGCAGAGCGGCGGCGGGGACCTGGATGCCGGCCAGCACGCGCCCGTGGGCGCTGCCGTGGTTGCGATAGTGAAAGAGGCTAATATTCCACGACTCGTCGAGCGACTCGAGGAACTGCAGCAGGGCGCCGGGGCGCTCGGGGAACTCGAAGCTGTAGAGCCGCTCGTCGGCGGCCTCGGGGGCGCGCCCGCCGACCATATGGCGCAGATGCACGATCGCCAGCTCGTTGCCGGTCAGGTCGAGCACCTCGTAGCCCTGCGCGGCCAGCCGGCCGATGACCGCGGCGCGCTGATCGGGCCGGGCCAACTCGATGCCGACGAAGATGCGGGCCTCGGCGCGCGGGGCGTAGCGGTAGTTAAACTCGGTGATATTGTGCTGGCCCAGGTCGCGGCAGAAGCGCTTGAACGCCCCCGGCCGCTCGGGGATGGTCACCGCCAGCAGGGCCTCGCGCTGCTCGCCGATCTGAGCCCGCTCGGCCACGTGGCGCAGGCGCCCGAAGTTCATATTGGCGCCGCATGTCAGGGCCACCAGGGCCTCGCCGGCAAGCCCGCGCTCGGCGGCGTAGCGCTTCAGGCCGGCCACCGCCAGGGCCCCGGCCGGCTCCTGGATAGCGCGTGTGTCATCGAAGACGTCCTTGATCGCCGCGCAAACCTCGTCGGTGCTCACGCGCACGATCTCGTCGACGAACTCGCGCACCAGACGGAACGAGTGCTCGCCCACGCGCCGCACGGCCACGCCGTCGACAAAGATTCCGACCTGCGCCAGCGTCACCCGCTCGCCGGCGCGCAGGCTCTGGTACATCGCGTCAGAGTCGTCGGGCTCGACGCCGATCACCTCGATCTGTGGGCTGATGCTCTTGAGGAACACGGCGATCCCGGCCGCCAGGCCGCCGCCGCCGATCGGCACGAAGACGCGGTAGGGCCCCGCGCGCATCTGCTGTGAGATCTCGAGGCCGATCGTGCCCTGGCCGGCGATCACGAGCGGGTCGTCGTAGGGGTGGACGAAGGTCAGCCCCGACTCGGCCTGCAGCGTGTAGGCGTGGGCCTCGGCGTCGCTGTAGCTGTCGCCGTAGAGCACCACCTCGGCGCCGCGGGCCCGGCAGGCGTTCACCTTGATCTCGGGGGTCGTCACCGGCATCACGATCACCGCGCGCACGCCCAGGTGCTGGCCCGAGTAGGCCACGCCCTGCGCGTGGTTCCCCGCCGAGGCCGTGATTACGCCGCGCCGGCGCTCGTCGGGCGACAGGTGGGCCATGCGGTTGTAGGCGCCGCGCAGCTTGAACGAGAAGATCGGCTGGAGGTCCTCGCGCTTGAAGAAGACCTCGCTGCCCAGGCGCGCCGACAGGCGCGGCGCGGGCTGCAGGGGCGTCTCCACGGCGACGTCGTAGACCCGGCTGGTCAGGATGCGCTGCAGGTACTCGAGATTCAATGCTGGCTCACCTGGCTCTGTAAGGGCGGCCCGCGGCGGCGGGCGCGCCGAGACGTCCGACGCACGCTCCTATTATAGCTCTTGCTCTACGATGAGGCGTGGGCCGGCAGGCTGGTAGGGCCGCATCAATGTCCCGCTGCCGCTCTGGCCCTCACCCCCGCCCCCAGGCGCGCGAGGTTTGCCCAGGCTAGACGGAAGCGCCGGAT
>JAAXUL010000418.1 GCA_013336035.1 Chloroflexales bacterium | reverse complement strand
ATCGAAGCGGATATCATGAACCTCCTCTGGTACCGGTTCAGGCGAGACGGCATCGATGTCACGGTGCCGTTCGTAGTCGTGGATCGCGAAGCGGACCTCATAGTTCACCGCGAAGTCGCCGAGCTGATCGCGCCGTCGCCCGGCGCCCAGTGGCGGTCGAGCAGGCCGTCGCTGTCTTGCAGATGGACGTGGGCGAGCAGATCGCCGGCCTCGCGCACCCACTGGTCGGGGGTCGGGGCGCCAACCTGCTGCATAATCGTCGCGTGGCCGGTGTCGAGGCTGGCCCGCACCAGCGGCGTGCCGAACGAGCGCACCAGGTCGAGGACGGGCGCGGGCCCGCCGTCGGCGATATTCTCGATCACGATCGTGCAGCCGAGCGACTCGGCCTGGGGCAGCAGCGGCTCGATCACGGCGTGGGCGGCCTCGATGTCGTACTGGCGGCGGGAGGCTGGGGTGTAGGTATGGGCCGGGTGGCCGAAGCTCATGAACGGGCTGTGGACGACCATGTGGGTCGCGCCCAGCTCGCCCGCGAAGTCGAGCCCCTGCCGTAGCCGCTCGATCGTGATGGCGCGCACCTTCGGGTCGAAGGGCGCCAGGTTCAGGCTGTAGAATGGCCCGTGGATGCCCAGGCGCCCGCTGTGGCCCGCCAGCAGCCTGCGGGCCTCGCGCGCCACGGCCCGCCAGTCGCCGTCGAGCACATCGGGGATGAACGGGTCCTGGATCTCGATATCGCGCTGTCCGCCCACCAGCCACTCGGCGTGGGTCGCCAGATCCGCCACCATCAGCGCCGCCCCAATCAGCGGCAGATCGCGCTGGTCCATAATCGTCTCCTGCTCCTTAGCTCGCCGCGGCCAGCGCCCCCGCCAGGTCCGCCTTGATGTCGGACAGGTCCTCGATGCCGGCCGAGAGGCGCACGAGGCCGTCGCCGATGCCGAGGGCGCGGCGGTGATCGGGCGGCAGCGCCCGGTGCGACGACATAGCCGGGTAGAGGATCTGGCTCGCCACGCCGCCCAGGGTCGTCACCGGCAGCACCAGCCGCAGGGCGTCGAGGAAGCGCAGCACGGCGGCCTCGTTGCCCGCCGCCAGGTCGAAGGCCACCATGCCCCCGAAGCCCACGGGCAGCATGCGTCTGGCCAGATCGTGCTGGGGGTGCGCGGGCAGGCCCGGGTAGTGGACGGCCGCGATGCCGGGCTGGGCGGTGAGCCATGCGGCCACCTCGGCGGCGTTGCTGCAGTGCTCGCGCATGCGCAGGGGCAGGGTCCGCAGCCCGCGCAGGGCCAGGTAGGCCGCGTGGGGGTCGAGCAGCCCGCCGGTCAGGATGGTCAGGCTGCGCAGGTCGGCGGCGTAGCGCTCGCTGGCCAGCACCACCCCGCCGAGCACATCGTCGTGTCCGCCGATGTACTTGGTCAGGCTGTGGAGCACAATATCGGCGCCCTGCGCGAGCGGCCGCAGCAGGTATGGCGTGGCGAAGGTGGCGTCGACGATCAGCTGCGCGCCGTGCTCGTGGCAGAGCCGGGCCGTGGCCTCGACGTCGCACAGGTGTAGCAGCGGGTTCGAGATCGGCTCGACGATCAGCGCCCGCGGCTGGTGCTCGGCCAGGGCTGCCCCCAGGGCCGCCTGGTCGGTCGCGTCGACGAAGATGGGGCGCACCCCGAGGCGGCGCAGCACAGTGTCGGCCAGGGCGAAGGTGGCCCCGTACGATTCCTGGGCCACCAGCAGGGTGTCGCCCGCCTCCAGGCCCGTGAGCAGCAGGGCCACGTGGATCGCCGCCATGCCCGAGGCGCAGGCCCGCGCGGTGGCCGCCCCCTCGAGGGCGCAGAGGGCCGCCTCGAGGGCTGCGTTGGTCGGGCTGCCGTAGCGCGAGTACGAGAAGCCGGGCGCCTCGCCAGCCAGGATCGTGTGCAGGGTCGCCGCGTCGGCGGCGCGGAAGCTGACTGCCAGGTCGATGCCTGGGACCGAGGGGATCGAAGGGTCGCCTCCCTCGGGGCGGCCCGCGTGGACGGCGGCTGTGAAGATGCTCATAGGGGTTCCTTGCGCCAGGCGTGCAGCTGGCGCCTCGTTGGCCGGAAGGCGATCAGCGCGGGGTCCTAACAGATGTGCTGTATTGTAACTGGACTCGCCTCGGGCGGCGTGGCGCCAACGTTTGACAGCCTCCGGCGCCCTCTCTATAATCCCAATAACTATTGCATAGATTTGCTGAGGTTTCCGAGATGACAGATGGCGATGACTCGGTCTACCTCTCGCTCTCTGCGGCCAGCAGGCTCCTGGGCGTCCATAGCACCACATTACGGCGCTGGGCCGATGCCGGGGCCATCCCCGTCTATGTCACTCCGGGCGGACATCGGCGCTTCTCGCGCCACGATATCGAGACCCTTGCCGCGCGCAAGCCCCTTAGCACACGCGCCCTTGGCAGCGCCTGGGCCGTCCGTGCCCTGGCCCAGGCCAGAAATGACCTGGCCAGCGCTCCGAACTCGCGCCATACCTGGCTTGCGCGGATCGATGAGACCGACCGCGCCGCCTGGCGCCGCATCGGCCAGCAGCTCATGGGCGTCGTGCTCCACTATATCAACAATCCTCGCGACGACGAGGATCTGCTGGTCGAGGCCCGCCGGATCGGCGCCGACTATGCTGTCCACGCCCGCCGAGCCGGCATGCCCCTCACCGCCGCGCTCGAGGCCGCCCTCTTCTTCCGTGACTCGCTGGTCGAGTCTGCCATGCAGCTATCCGAGGATGTCCACCCTCGCCCCGAAGAGAGCGCCCGCCTGCTGCGGCGCATCAGCCGCATCTCGAACGAGGTCCACCTGTCTGTCGCTGCCGGCTATGAGCCGGTCGCTCAGATCCAAATAGAGGATCGCCCCTGAGCGAGGAATAGCCCTGGCGCTCCAGTCGCGGCTCGTGTGCGAGGATGTAGGCGCCGGCAATGGGGGGGCGGTATAATGGCGCGGTCGGGCTCGCGTGTGGCCCGCCCATCCTTGAAAGGTGCGCGCCCGTGAAACGATCCTCCCCCGCACTGCTTGCCGCAATCGCCCTGCTGCTTGCAGCCTGTGGCTCATATGTGCCGCCCGCACCGGCCCGCTCGCTGGTCGAGGAGCGCCAGACCGCCGTGGCCCTGGAGGGCCGGCCCACGCTTGCCCCCGTCACCCCGGGCCCCACGCGCACGCCCGGCCCGCCGCCGCCGAGCCTCGAAGAGGCTCTGCAGATCCGGGCCGATGACCCGCGCGCGCTTGGCAGCCCCGACGCCCCGGTCACGATCATCGAGTTCACCGACTTCGAGTGCCCGTTCTGCCAGCAGTTCTTCCGCGATACGCGCCCGCAGATCGTGGCGCAGTTCGTCGAGGCCGGCATCGTGCGCTATGTCGCGCGTGATTTCCCGCTGGTCGAGATTCACCCGTCAGCCTTGCCTGCGGCCATCGCCGCCCAGTGCGCCGCCGACCAGGGCCAGTACTGGCCGATGTACGAGCGTCTGTTTACGACCCACCAGGAAGAGTGGGGCGGTGTGCCAAAGCGCGACCGCGATGTCTTCGTCGAGTTCGCCGCCGATCTGGGCCTCGAGATCGATGCCTTTACCACCTGCCTCAACGATCCAGCCAGAGAGCAGGCGGTGATGGCCGAGACCAACGCCGCCGCGCGGCTGGGGATTAGCTCGACGCCCAACTTTCTGGTCAACGGCCAGCTCTTGCGTGGCGCGCTCGCCTTCCGTGTCTTCGAGGATCTGATCCAGCAAAAGGCGGGGAGCTAAGGGACGCTGAAAGACGCCTCTTCGGGGCGTCTTCTGCGCTGCGCTTGCTCACAGCGCGGCACGACGGATAACTCACACCCTCTTCCGCATGCCCAATCCGAGGAAGCTACGGTCTGGATGCCGCGCGCGCCCTACGATACCCAGTGAGGGCGCTTGTAATCTTATGTGTCAATCGAAAGATAAAACGCGATCAATGAGATCTCAAATATTCGGGGATCTGAACTAGAATTACTGCGTACTTTTTGCTATAATGCAAATCAAGATGAAATGATAAGTCAGATGACAAGCGGCTCGCGGCACCTGAGTCTGCGGAAGCCGTCTCGCTGGATGCGGTTGCACCCCCTGAGGCCCCTCGACACACCCCGGGCCCGCGGTGATGCATGGGCTCCCCCGTCACTAGTGACAGGGGTAGAGGCAGCATTCCCGGCTGGCTTCGCTGTGGCCGGTGTATGCCCATGGCCTCGTAGGCGCCGAGCTACGGACATCCAGGGCGACTAACGGAGCAGGGGAGCGCACGAGGTGTCACAGAGGAGGGCGTATGTCCACAACCGGCAGCCTCACCACCCATCGCCCACGGACCATCGCCAGCGAGCTGGAGGCTTTCCTGAGCGATATCAAGAGCGAGCACGGCCTGAGTAACAACACGATCACATCGTACCGCTGCGACCTGCGCACAGCGGCAGCGGTGATCACCAAGTCCCTCGAGGCCGTCTCCACCTCCGATATCAAGGATTTTCTCGATAGCCGCGACGAGCAGCCCGGCACTACCAACCGGCGCATCGCCAGCCTGGGGCGTTTTTTTCGCTGGGCCGTTGTCCGGGGTTACTCGCTCTACAACCCGCTGGATCAGGTGGGCGCCCGCTACCACGCCGAGCATCGCCCCCAGCCTATCGCCAGCGAGGCCGAGCGGCGGGCCCTTGATACGGCCATCGCCTCGTGCCCGCAGCCCTATCGCCTCATCTTTACCCTGCTGCGCGAGATCGGCGTTCGTACTGACGAGGTCCTGAACCTCAACGTCGGCGATGTCATTCTCGAGCCCGGGCGCGAGGTCCTGCTGGTCCAGGATAGCAAGGGCGGCACCAAGCGTATGGTCGCCCTTACCCCTGACGCGATGCCCCGCAGTCTGCGTGGCCTGCGCGGCTGGATCCGCGATATGGGCGATGGCATCACGCCCGAGACGCCCCTGTTCCGCTCTTCGCGGGGCAACCGGGCCTCGTACGACACGCTGCATCGCCGCTGGGTCCAGGTCTGCAAGCAGGCTCGCCTGGTCGATATCGTAGATGGGCGCGAGACGCCGCGCTATACGCTGCACCACCTGCGCCACACCGCCGCCGCTGAGCTGATCGCCTTCTACCCCGAGCAGGTTGTCAGGCGCATCCTAGGCCATCGCGACCCGCGCAGCACGCGCCGCTACGCCGAGATCGTGCGTACCAACGGCTACAACGGCCACGGCGGCCACGCTAACAATCACCTCCCCCAGCGCCGCGAGCAGCAGGCCTCGTAGGACAGCCCATCACTTCAGCGTTCAAGGGAGGGCTCGGCCCTCCCTTATTTGCTACCCTGCGAGCCAGCGCAGCAGGGCCGCCATGGTCCGCTCGTACCCTGGACCCCGGAACATGTTGTGGGTCGTGCCCGGCACCACGACAAGCTCGTCGCGGCCCGGGGTGAGGGCGGCGCGCACCTCGGCGAGGCGCCCCTCGGGGATGACGGAATACCCGGGCGCGGCCACCATGACTAGCAGCGGCACGGCGACGTGCGCGATGCGCCCCAGCAGGTCCCAGTCAGCCGGCGGCTGGAAGAAGCCCATCACCTGCTCGCGACGGCACTGCTCCATCGCGATGGCCTTCCAGTAGACATCGCCCTCATCCCAGGCCGGGTTCTTCGCCCTGATCGCGGCCGCGCCGGCCGTCGCCGGTTCGCCGACACCCTCTACGTAGCTCGGAAGGGCTTCCTCTCCCCAGCCCGTCTCTATGGCCAGGGCCGGGTCTACCAGCACTGCCCGCGCGATGGCGTCGCGGGCCGGGTGGCTGCCCCCCGCCAGGGCCAGGGCCGTGGCGCCGCCCCACGAGTGGCCTAGCAGGGTCACCTCGTGTAGCCCCAGCGCAATGATCGTATCGCCGACCAGCCCGGCGATCGTGTTGATGGCGTGGGCGCGGCTCGTGTCGCTCTCACCGTGCCCCGGCATATCCAGGGCGATCGGCCTGAGGCCGGCCGCGGCCAGGGCCGGCCCCACCCGCCAGAGCGTCGCCGCGCTGCTGGTGATGCCATGCAGCAGCAGCGCGGGCGGCCCACTCCCGCCCCAGTCCAGGTAGCTCAGCCGTGTGTCCTGCACCTGTAGGTGGCCGCGCGCCGCGCTGATCGTGTGGCTGTCCTGCATATTATGCCGGCCCTCCTGTGGCACTCACGAAGGCCGCCAGCTCCTGGCGCAGCCTGGCCAGGGACGGGCGGTGGATGTACATCATATGCCCGGCCTCGTAGAGGCTGACGGCCAGGTTGCCCCGCAGGCTGGCGTCGAGTCCTAGATGGCTCAGGGTGTAGCTCGTGGCGAAGTAGGGCGTCGCCAGGTCATAGTAGCCGCTCGCGACGTAGACGCGCAGGTGGGGGTTGCGGGCGATCGCGCCCCGCAGGGTCTCGGCCACGTCGATGTACCTGTTCTCGTGGTCGGCGCGCCATGGGTGGACGCGCCCGGTGAGCACCTCGTACGGCAGGTCGCTCTCGAACTTCAGGTCGCTGCGCACGTAGTCGTTGAGCGCGGCAGTGTAAGGGCCGATGATCGCGGCCAGGCTTGGGTCGAACTCGGCGCGCTCGCCCACCGTGTCGCGGTCGACGCCCTGGAAGCGGCTGTCGAGCCGGCCGACCGTGCGCCCCTCCTCGCGCAGCAGCTCCTTCACGAAGCGGTCGTCGCGGATGCGCAGGTCGCTGCGCGCGATGTACTGCTCGCTCAGCCCGGTGTAGCGGGCCAGCCGAGCGGCGACGGCGGCGCGCTGCTCGGGGGGCAGGTCGGCGCCGCGCAGCAGGGCCGTCGCGTACTCGCCCAGGGCGAACGCCTCTACCTCGGCCAGGGTCGCCCGCAGGTCTTGCTGCAGCTCGGCGGGCAGGCGCCCGTGGTAGAAGGCTGTGGCCGTGTAGCTGGGCAGAAAGAGCAGATAGGGCAGGTCGTTGCCGGGCTCGAACTCGAGGGTCTGGAAGTTCAGCACCGACGAGATCAGCATCAGGCCGTTCAGGTAGAGGCCGTAGCGCTCTTGCAGGTAGCCGGCCAGGCCGCCGGCCCTGGTGGTGCCGTAGCTCTCGCCGGCCAGGATCCG
>JAAXUL010001218.1 GCA_013336035.1 Chloroflexales bacterium | reverse complement strand
CTCCTGCTGGCGGAAGGTACGCTCTATGGCACGACAAGTTCGGGCGGCACCTTCGATACTGGAACGCTATTCAAAATGAACCCGGACGGCACCGGCTTTGCCGTTCTCAAAAATTTCAACTATGCCGAGGCCAGCGAACAGAAGAGTGATCTGGATGGAGCGCCAAGATTGTTGCTGGCGCCAGGCGCGTATCAAGCTCCACTGACGGTCAGCCCCGATCTGGCGCAGCTTGCATACATGGTCCATGATCCAAATGTTGCCAGCCTCAGCGCCGGGCAGCGCCAGCTCACCGCCACTGACCGCGCCGAGAGCGGCCTCAGCTGGTCGCCCGACGGCCAGAGCCTCGCCTACAGCGCCGCGCCTGGCCCCGCGCCCCGCGCGCCCACGTGGCAGTCATGGGCCGAGTGGTGCGCCGCCGCCGAGGCCCGCGTTGTCGAGGTGGCCGGCGGCGCTGAGCGCAGCCTTGGCGCCGGCTGCGAGCCTGGCTTCAGCCCCGATGGGCGCCGCATCGCCTACACCGCCGCGCCCGCGGCCACACCGGCGGATATGGCCTTCCCCGGCGCGCTCAACACGATCACGCTCGTCAACCGCCAGGGCGAGCACGGCTGGAGCGTGGCAAAATCCGACGGGGCCGGCGCCGGCGAGGGCTATGTGGTCTACGGGCCCGTCTGGTCCCCCGACGGCGAGCGGGTGGCCTACCAGCGCTTCCTCGGCTACCAGGCCCTCGTCGACATCAACCTCACCGAGGCCAGCAGCTCGTTCGAGCGCAAGGGCGAGCCGATCGGCTTTGGCGCCGGCTGGATGCTCGCCCCCGCCTACGCCCCCGACGGCGCGCACGTGGCCGTCGTCGAGCATAATTTCAGCGACGCCCGCGGCTTTAGCGGCTACGACATCTGGGGCCTCAGCGTGCTGCGCCTGGGCGAGGTGCAGGATCTGGCCCTGCCAAGCGCCACCATAGTGCTACAGGCCGCCACCGCCGATAGCCTGCCCCGGGCCACCGCGGCGGCCTGGTCCCCCGACGGCGCCGCCATGGCCGTCGTCCTGCCCAGCGGCTGGCAGCCCGGCCTGAGTAACCAGGAGCCCGCCTTCAGCGACGAGGGCCCCGGCGAGCTCTGGCGCTGGCGCCCGGGCGCCCCGCCCGAGGCGAAGCTAGCCGATGGCGTAGACTTCGCCTCGCCCGTGCTCTGGCTGCCGCCGCCCCCATCCGTCGAGAGCCGCGAGGCCCGCGTCGCCCTGGCTGTCCCTGCGGGCTGGAGCCTGGGCGAGGGGCCGGCCGACTACCTGACCGCGGGCGGCCCGGCGGGCCAGGTGATCGCGGCGCGCCTGGTCGCCGGCGCCCCCCCCGGCGAGCCCGAGGGCCTCTTCCCCGAGCTGCTGGCCTCGGACGTCGGCCTCGACGACCCGGTGCTCCTGCCCGACGGGAGCATGCTGCGCGGCGCGACCGGCAGCGCGCCTGACGGCCGCCGCCTCGCCGGCCTGCTGCGCATCAGCGCCGACGGCAGCGCCGCCGCCGTCTACCTCACCGCGCCCGCGGCCTGGCCATATGAGCAGGCCTACGCCAACGCCCTGCTGGCGGCGAGCGGGCGGTAGGGCGCCTCAGGCGCCGGCAGAGCTTATGGCTTCGGGTGTGCTACCATAAGCGCTATGTACGATGACACGATTGCCGCCGTCGCCACGCCACCTGGCGAGGGCGGCATCAGCATTATTCGCCTGAGCGGGCCCGCGGCCCTGCCTATCGCCGCGGGCCTCTTCCGGCCCCGCCGGCCCGGCCCCCTGCGGCCCCACCGGCTGCGCTACGGCCACATCGTTGACCCGGCCACAGGAGGCGTGATCGACGAGGCCATGGCAGCCTTTATGGCCGCGCCGCGCAGCTTCACCCGCGAGGACGTGGTCGAGCTCTCGGTCCACGGCGGCCCGATGCCCGTCCAGGCCGCGCTGAGCCTCTGCCTGGCCGCCGGCGCCCGCCTGGCCCGCCCCGGCGAGTTTACCCTGCGCGCCTTCCTCAACGGCCGCATCGACCTGGCCCAGGCCGAGGCCACCCTCGACGTCATCCGCGCCCAGACCGACGCCGCCCTGGCCCTCGCCCAGGCCCAGCTCGGCGGCTGGCTTTCCCGCGAGGTCCGCGCCGCCCGCCAGGCCCTGCTCGAGGCCCTCGCCTACGTCACCGCGGTGATCGACTTCCCCGACGACGAGGTCGCGCCCCAGGACATCGGCCCCCAGCTGCGCGCCGGCCTCGCCGCGGTCGAGGCGCTGCTGCGCGGCGCCGACCAGGGCATCGTCTACCGGCAGGGCGCCCGCGCCGCCCTCGTCGGCATGCCCAACGTCGGCAAGTCGAGCCTGCTCAACGCCCTGCTGCGCGCCGACCGCGCGATCGTCACGCCCGTCCCCGGCACCACCCGCGACACCCTCGAAGAGACGGCCAACCTCGGCGGCGTGCCGGTGGTGCTGATCGACACCGCCGGCATCCACGCCAGCCCCGACCCCATCGAGCGCCTCGGCGTCGAGCGCTCGCGCGCCGCGCTCGCCGGCGCCGACCTGGCCCTGCTCGTCTTCGACGCCGCCCGCCCCCTCGCCGACGGCGACCGGGCCATCGCCGCCCTCACCGCCGAGAAGCCCACTATCATTGTGTG
>JAAXUL010001217.1 GCA_013336035.1 Chloroflexales bacterium | reverse complement strand
GAGCTCTTTAGAGGGCAGGCGGACGGTGAAGGTGCTCCCGCTCCCCTCGACGCTCTCTACCTGGATGCTGCCCTCGTGCTGCTCTACGATATAGCGCGCGCTCGCCAGGCCCAGGCCCGTGCCCCTGATCCGCCCGACCGCATTGGCCCCGCGGTAGAACCGCTCGAAGACTCGGGGCAGGTCCGCCGCCGGTATGCCGATCCCCGCATCCCGCACGCTCACGGCCACCCAGCCCCCGGCGGCGTCGGCCTCCTGCGTGATCGCCACCTCGACCGCCCCGCCCGTAGGGCTGTAGCTGATCGCGTTGCGGAGCAGGTTCGCAAAGACCCGCGCGAGGCGCCGACGGTCGCCGAGGCACATAAGCGCGAGATCCGGCGCCGTGAGGCGGATCTGGTGCTTGACGCTTGTCGCCTGGATGGCGCCCACGACCTCTCGCACGAGCCCCACCAGATCCATCGGCTGGCAGTTAAGGTAGAGCGCCTGGCCGGCCTGGAGCTGCGCCGCGTCGAGCAGCTCGTCAAGCTGAGCCTCCATCTGGCTGACCATATCGCGGATCACCGTCAGCCTGGGCAGAAGCCGCTCCCCTGGCTCGCCGAGGGCCCTCACATGCTTCACCATTATCTGATCCTGGCCGAGGATGACGGTCAGCGGATTGCGCAGGTCGTGCGAGACCAGGGCCAGGAGCTCGTCGCGCGTGCGCACGGCCTCCTCGGCCGCGACGTGGGCCCGTCGCTCGGACTCGTAGAGCCAGGCCCGCTCGAGGGCCTGCGCGCACTGCTGGGCTACGACTTGCAGGTGAAATCGATCGCCCGCGGAGAAGGCCCGCGGCCCGGCAAAGTTTACGCCCAGCACCCCGATGACCCGCTGCTGGATCTTCAGCGGGAGCGCGGCGCCCGCGCCGATCTCTGGCACGAGCTCGAGCAGCCTCGGGTAGCGCGTGGCTAGCTCGGCGGGGCTTTCCGCCCACACCGGCTGCCCGCTGCGGGCCGCCTCGGCCAGCGGGATGGGCATGTCCACCCTCAGGTGCGGCCAGCGCTCCACCAGGCCCGGCGGATAGCCCGTGGTCTCCAGCACCTCGAGGGCCTGGCCATCCTCGCTCAGCAGGACCACCGCCCCGGACCTGGCGCCGAGCGCCGCGTGGACCTTTTCGAAGATGACCGCGGCGACCTGCGCGGGCGTAAGCGCCTCGGAGAGCGCAGTGATGAACGACAGCATCTGGGCCTGCTCGTCCTCGGCCTGCTTGCGCTGGGTGATGTCCTCGGCGATCCCGGCGGCCCGATAGATCTTGCCCGCCACGTCCCAGATAGGGAAGCCGCGGTCACGAATCCAGCGGATGCTGCCGTCAGGGCGCACTACGCGAAACTCCTCCTCGTACGTCCCCGCATAGATACGCTCAAAAAAGGCGCTGGCGACTCGCTCGCGGTCGTCGGGGTGGATGGCCTCGATCCACTCCATGAAGTTGGCGTAGAGCGCGGCGCTGCTGCGCCCCATAAGCTGCTCGTAGGCCGGGCTGACATATAGCAGCCTGCGCTGGGCCGGGTCAGAGATCCAGAAGATGTCCTTGACCGCGGCGGCGAACTGGTGGAAGCGCTCCTCGCTCCCGCGCAGGGCCGCCTCGGTCCGCTTCTGGGCCGTGATATCACTGAAGACTATCGCCAGCCCGTCGCCCACGCGGACGACCATATTGCGGTACCAGGCGCTGATGCCGTCGGCGTCATAGTACTGCTCGAAGGCCTGCGGCTCGCCGCTCGCAAAGATCTGGAGGTAGCGCGACAGCAGGCCATTGGCCTGGGCGCCTGGGAAGACCTCGGTCAGCCTGCGGCCGCGCAGCAGCGCCAGAGGCTGCCCGGCCAGGCGCTCGGCCACAGGGTTGAGGTACTCACAGACAAAGTCGACGACGGCGCCGTGCGCGTCGCGCACGCTGCGCACGATGCCAACGCCATCGAGCGAGAGCTCCTGGATGGCTCGAAAGTATTCTTCGCCGGCCTGCGGCGCTGCCCGCGCGGCGCTGACACCCATAAAGGGCGCCCCCTGATCTAGCTCTGTGACCGCGCACTCTACCGCGGTCACAGAGCCGTCGCCGGCGCGCACGGGGTAGTAGCTAGAGCGCCAGCGGCACTGGCGCCCGCCCGGCATCTCCCCGCGCACATCGACATCGAGGATGGGCTCGCCCGTCATTAGCACGCGCCGCAGCAGCGGCTCGATCGCTGGCGCCAGGGTGGGCAAGACGGCGGCCAGAGGCTGGCCTCGCTGATCGGCGCTGGCGCTGCCAAGGATGGCGACGAACGTCGGATCGAGATGGAGGAAGCGCAGCTCGCTATCGAGAACGCTGAGCCCAACGGGTACGGCGCGGACAGGTCCGCCCAGTCGCTCATCGAAGGGATGGTCGCTCAAGGGGAGGTCGTTCAACGAGGATGCCTCCTGCAGCGCCGCAGCACGTCCTTAAGCTGCATTGGAGGAGTTTGCTGGTGTGGTAGATGAGCTGAGGCAAGACGGCTTCGTTGCCTGAAATACACGACAGATAATGCGAACTGTAATGGATCCAGTGCCAGCTGTCAACGCGGCGCGGCGCCCCGGGCGGGCGCGCCGCGCCGTTTCGGGCGGCTGGCGCGCCCGGCGGCTGAGGCCGTGG
>JAAXUL010000417.1 GCA_013336035.1 Chloroflexales bacterium | reverse complement strand
CGGTCGCCCACACACTCGCGCGGCACGATCACGCGAAAGCCGTGCTGCATGCCATCGACCGCGCTCGCGCGGATGCAGCCGCTGGTCGAGCAGCCCACCATGATCAGAGAGTCAACACCCATTGCCGTGAGCGTGGCCGCGATCGGCGTGCCAAAGAATGCGCTCGCGTACTTCTTCTCGACCACCAGGTCGTCCGGCTGGGGGGCCAGCTCGTCGACAATCTGGGCCATCGGCGCCCCGCGCGTGAGCGCCCGCAGAGCCGGCACCTTCTTGACGAAGATGCCGCCGTCGCGCCCGTCGGGGGCGTAGGCCACAGTGGTGTAGATCAGCGGCACGCCCGCGGCACGGGCGGCAGCCAGCACCGGCCCGCTCGCCCGCACGGCGTCGGGCACGCCCGGCGCCGCGTAGAGCGGCGAGCCCGGGGTCGTGTAGGCCTTGATGAAGTCGATCACCAGCACGGCCGGCCGCGCCCCAAAGCCGACCCGCGCGCCCAGCCCGTGCCGCCTGTAGTCATGCGCAAGATCTTCGAGACTCATGATGTTATCTTCGTGACCCGTGACCGGGCCATGCCATACCGCTCACAGATCACGCATCACCCTGTCATACACCGGCTCGGCCCGCCCAACTAGCGCGGGGAGCGTCTTGCCCATCGTCGCGCTGAGCCAGCGTGAGGCCTCGAGCAGGGCCGGCAGGTCGATCCCGCTGCGCACGCCCATGCCGTTGAGCATATGCACCAGGTCCTCAGTGGCGATGTTGCCGACGGCGCGGGGGGCGAAGGGGCAGCCGCCGATCCCGCCAAGGCTCGCGTCGAAGCGGCGCACGCCGGCCTGCCACGCGGCGAAGGCGTTGGCGTAGCCGGTGTTGCGCGTATTGTGGAAGTGCAGGGTCAGCGCGGGGCCGCCGCCCAGCAGTCCCAGGGCCGCCCGGCAGAGCTCGGCGACCTGCGTGGGCGCACCCATGCCGGTGGTATCGGCGAGGATCACCTCGTCCGCGCCCAGCGCGGCCAGGCCACGGGCGATGGCCAGCACGCGCTCGGGCGGCACGTGGCCCTCGAAGGGGCAGCCGAACGATGCCCCGATCGCCACGCCGAAGGCGACGCCCTCGGCCCTGGCCCGGGCGGCGATCTGGGCGAAGTCGGCGAGCGACTCGGCGACGCTGCGCTTGAAGTTGGCCCGGTTCAGCGCCTCGCTGGCGGCCAGCACCAGGCGCATGTGGCGCAGCCCCGCAGCGGCGGCCAGCTCGTAGCCGCGCATGTTGGGGACGAGGCACGTCAGGGCGGTCGGGGGCGAGGCGGCCAGGCTCGCGGCCAGATCGGCCGTGCCCGCCATCTGCGGCACCTGCCGCGGGCTCACAAACGAGCCGATCTCGACCCAGGGCAGGCCGGCGGCCGCCAGACGGCGCACCAGATCGGCCTTCGCGGCGACAGAGAGGATCTCGGGCTCATTCTGCAGCCCGTCGCGCGGGGCGACATCGATAATGGTCACATCGGTGTGCATAGTGCTCTTGATCGGGGATCCGTGAGTGCGACCCGGTCACGCTTCACGCTTCCCACATCACGGATCACACTTGATGCCATCAGATCACCTTCTGCTCACGCAGCGACACAAGCTCGGCCGGCGCGAGGCCGAGCAGGCCGCCGAGCACAGCATCGGTGTGCTCGCCCAGCTCGGGGCCGGCCCAGTCGACGCCGCCCGGGGTCTCGCTCAGGCGGGGGAAGACGTTCTGCATCTTGAGCTCGCCGATCCCGGGGGCCTGCACGCCGATAATCGCCCCGCGCGCGGCGAAGTGGGGGTCGGCCAGCATCTCGCGCGCGGTGTAGATCTGGCCGGCGGGCACACCGTGGTCGTCCATCAGCCGCTGCAGATCCTCGGCGCCGTACCCCACCGTCCAGGCGGCGATCAGATCGTCGAGCTCGGCCTGGTGCTCGCCGCGGGCGCTATGGGTAGCGTAGCGCGGATCGGCGGCCAGGGCGGGCTGGCCCATGGCCTCGGCCAGGCGGCAGAAGATAGGGTCGGCGTTGGCCCCGATGGCAAACCACCCGCCGTCACGGGTCGGGTAGATGTTCGAGGGCGCCACGTTCGGCAGGATGTTGCCTGTGCGCTCGCGCAGATGGCCGGTGAGCTGGTACTCAGGGATCATGCTCTCCATCAGGGCCAGCACGCTCTCGTAGATCCCGGTGTCGACCACCTGGCCGCGGCCCGAGCGCCGGCGCTCGTGGAGGGCGGTCAGGGCGCCGATCGTGGCAAAGCTGGCGGCCAGCGCGTCGCCCAGGCTGATCCCGATCCGCGTCGGCGGCCGGTCGGGGAAGCCCGTGATCGAGCGGATGCCGCCCATCGCCTCGCCGATGCTGCCGAAGCCGGCCTTGTCGCGGTAGGGCCCCGTCTGGCCATAGCCGCTGACCCGGATCATGATCAGGCCGGGGTTGAGCTCGCGCAGAACCTCCCACCCCAGGCCCCACGCCTCGAGG
Organism: Chloroflexales bacterium; assembly: GCA_013336035.1. Lineage (GTDB taxonomy): Bacteria > Chloroflexota > Chloroflexia > Chloroflexales > Chloroflexaceae > CAIWXH01. The sequence goes on along the minus strand of JAAXUL010000417.1, from coordinate 4,593 downwards.
GTGCCAGGGCGAAAGTTCTCGAGCAGCATGTCGCACTGGGGGACGAGCCGGCGCACCAGCTCCTGGCCCTGGGGCGTGCGCAGGTCGATGGTGACCGAGCGCTTGTTGCGGGCCAGGATGGGCCACCAGAGGGTGCGCCCGTTGTGGCGGTGGCGGCCCCACTCGCGCATGGGGTCACCCTTGCCGGGCGGCTCGACCTTGACCACCTCGGCGCCGAAGTCGGCCAGCAGCTGGCCGCAGAACGGCCCGGCCAGGAAGGCGCCAAGCTCGAGGACGCGCAGATCGTCGAGCGGGCGTCGCGGGCGGTCTATGCTCATAGGAATTCTTTCTGGAAGGTGTGGGGGGCCCCGCCCCCTCGCCGCCGGAGCGGCGAACAGCGTACCTCGGGTACGAAGCCTGGCTTAGAAATCTCGTAGCAGGCGACCGCAGCCGTCGATGCGGTCGCCGATGTTGTTGTCGCGCAAGGCCATCCACCAGGTGGCCGCGTTGATCGCGATGACCGGCTTGCCGAGCCAGCGCTCGGCCTCGTCGGCCAGGCGCACCATGCTCAGGTTCGTGCCGACCTGCACCAGCGCCTCGACCCGGTCGGAGCTCAGCTCGATCAGGGTCTGGCGCAGCGCCTCCTCCTGCACCTCGGCGATCGCGATCGCGTCGGGGCAGCGCAGCCCTTTCAGGGTCACCACCTCGACCCCCAGATCCGCGAAGAAGCGCATCACATTCCTGTCGGCCACCGGCTGATAGGGCGTCACCACGCCGATGCGCCTGACCTTGAGCAGCCGGAGCGCCCGCTCGCAGGCCTCGGCCCCCGTCGCGACCGGCAGCCCGCTCAGCTCGGTGATCTGCTGCTTGAAGCGCCGGTTGCCCTCCACACCATCCCAGAAGGTCTCCGCGCTCATGCCCATCATCAGATAGTCGGGCCGGGCGGTCATTACCCGGGCCACCGCCGCGGCGAGCTCGACGCGCAGGCCCTCGAGCAGCCGCTCGAAGACACCGTCGCTGCTCAGGTCCGGGTTGTGGATGTGGATGCGCGAGATGTGCGCGGTGACGCCGGGGACGGTCATGCGGTAGATGTCGGGCTCGACGATCGTGTTGGTGCTCGGGATGATCACGCCGATCTTCTTGCGCCAGCCCAGAGCATCGGCCATCGCTCACCTCCATGCGGCCGTGCCGCACACTACCGTGATGAAAAGGGTTTCCTGGGATGGCCAGGCCCTCCCAGCCCCTCCCGCTAGGCGGGTAGCGTGATCCACTTCAGCTCGCTGAAGTGCTCGACGCTATACTTGCCCCCGCTGCGCCCGATCCCCGAGAGGCTGCCCAGGCCGCCGATCGGGGCCAGGGCCTCGCTGTGGAACGAGTGCGTGCCCACGTGCACCGCGCCGCAGCGGATGCGCCGCGCCGCGCTCAGGCCGCGCGATAGGTCGTTGGTCAGCACCCCCGCGCTCAGGCCGTAGGGGCTGTCGTTGGCGACGGCGATGGCCTGCTCCAGGTCGTCCACCGCGACCACGCTCGCGACCGGGCCGAAGGTCTCCTCACACCATACCAGGCTCTGCGGCGGGGGCTGCCAGAGCACGGTGGGCCGGTAGGTGAGCCCGCTGTGGACCGCGCCGCCGGTCAGGATCTCGGCGCCCTCGGCGCGGGCCGTCTCGACGTGGCGCGTGACCTTGGCGAGGGCGGCCTGGTTGATCAGCGGGCCGTAGGCACTGCGCTCGTCGCGCAGGTCGCCGAGGTGCAGGGCAGCGGCCTCGCGCGCCAGAGCCTCGGCGAAGGGCCGGGCCACCTGGCGCTCGGCGATGATCCGCGCGCTGGCCATACAGATCTGCCCGCCGTGGGCGAAGATGCCCGGCGCCGCGATCGCCGCCGCCCGCTCGGGGTCCATGTCGCGCAGCACCAGCAGGGGGTTCTTGCCGCCCAGCTCGAGCTGCACGCGGCGCAGCCCGGCGGCGGCGATCTGGGCGATCTTGATGCCGGTGGCGCTCGAGCCGGTGAAGGTGATCGCGGCGACCCCGGGGTGGCGGGCCAGCGGCTCGCCACACTCGGCGCCCAGCCCGGTCACCACATTGAAGACGCCGGGGGGTAGGCCGGCCCGCGCGAGCAGCGCGGCCAGCGCCAGCGCGCTTAGCGGCGTCTCCTCCGAGGGCTTGGCGATCACGCTGTTGCCCGCGGCCAGGGCGAAGACGGCCATCTTGGCCAGCAGCACCACGGGCGCGTTGAAGGGGGCGATCGCCAGCACCACGCCCAGCGGCTCGCGCACGACCAGCGACAGGCGCTCGGGCCGCTCGCTGGGGAAGGTGTCGCCATAGAGCCGCCGCGCCTCGCCGGCCGCGACCCGCAGCAGCGAGGCGCTGTAGTCGACCTCATAGCGGGCCTTCGTGATCGTCGAGCCGCTCTCGTCGATCAGCAGGTCGACCAGTGCGGCGCGCTGGCCCTCGACGGCGTCGGCGGCCCGCAGCAGGATCAGCTCGCGCTGGGCGGGGGCTAGCCCGGCCCAGGTAGGAAAAGCCCGTCGCGCCGAGGCCACCGCCAGCTCCACGTCGGCCGCGTCAGCCCGCGCGACCAGGCCGAGCAGCGCCCCTGTCGCCGGAGCGTAGACCGGAAAGGTCTTGCCGGCCTGCGCGGGCCGCTCGGATCCGTCAATAAAGAGGTCATAGGTCTGCGGCGTGTCGCTCATATCCGCTCCTCGAGCATCGACGCGCGCAGCAGATAGGCACGGGCCTGGCGCGGATCGGCGGCGGCGGCGCGCAGAGCCAGGTTGCGCACCTGGCGCACGGCCGCGTCTTGCAGGGTCAGCGCGGTGTAGTTCTCGTCCGAGTAGCTCTTGATGCGCTCCAGGGCGATCGTCTGGCGCGCCTGGCTATAGTCGTCCAGCAATGAGTCGGGGCCGCCCGCGCACACGCCGCGCAGGGCCTCCGCGAGGTGGTGGGCGTCGTGGATGCCGCTGTTCATACCCATGCCCCCGGCGGGGTTATTGATATGGGCCGCGTCGCCCAGCAGCAGCGCCCGCCCGACCCGAAAGGTCTCGGCCACGCGCTGGTGCGTGCTGTAGAGCGCGCAGCTCTTGATACTGATGGGCACGGCGGCGCCGAGAAAGCGCTCGATGCGCTGCCTGACCAGCTCGGGCCGGGTGATCATGGCCTCATCCTCTGCGGGCCGCACCTGAAAGACCACCCGCAGCAGGTCGGGCAGGCGCAGGATGATCACCCACTCGTACGGGTCGAATATGTAGTTGACCGGGCCAAGCCCGGGGAAGAGGGCGGCGGCCCCGAGATCGGTGGCGACCAGCAGAAAGCGGTCGGGGTAGGTCAGCCCCTCGAAGCTCAGCCCCAGGCGCTTGCGCACCGTGCTCCGAGACCCGTCGGCGCCGCAGAGGTAGGCCCCGCGCACAGTCCCGACCCCGTCCGGGGTGGCGAAGCTGGCCTCGATATGGCCGCCGGCGTCCACAAGCTCGGTCAGCCGGTGGCCCATGTGCAGCGTAACCATGCCCGATTCCTCGAGCGCCGGCACGAGCAGGCGCGTGAGCTGGCTCTGTGGCAGCTGCAGGCGGAAGGGGTAGGGCGTGTCGGCGGCAATCTGGGCATAGTCGAAGGCCGCCACCAGCTGGCGCGTGGCCCGCTCCCAGTAGAGCAAGCGCTCGACCCGGTGCCCCCGGGCCAGCATCTGGTCCACGACGCCCCAGGCGGCAAACAGCTCCAGGCTGGGCGGGTGAAAGGTGCTGGCCCGCGCCTCGGCGCTCAGCTCGGGCAGGGCCTCGAAGACCTGCGCGCGGATGCCCGCGCGGGCCAGGGCGAGCGCCAGCGAGAGGCCCACCGGCCCCGCGCCGACGATCAGGATCGGCAGCTCGGCGAGGGGCATAGACAACCTCCTACCCAACCACCCGCTCCGTCCCGGTGATCGCCCCCACCAGCTGCCAGGGGCGGCCATCAAGCAGGTTAGTGCGATAGGAGACCTGCTTGTTCTGGGCGTTGGCGGGGTGGATACTCGCGCGGGTCAGCCCTGGCTCAGCGCTGGCCTGGGTGATGATCGGCGTGCTGAGGATGCCGTCGAAGGGGCGGGTCTCCCAGGGCGTCATGAGCGTGAAATCTTTCGGCAGGGTCATGATCGCGCTGGCGCCAAAGTCGGTCGGGCGGCTCGCCGCCACCAGGCAGACCCGGTTCTCGGCGGCGCGCTCGCGCAGGCCGGTCTCGAGCTCCCAGCGCTCCATCAGCTGCATCGGCAGCGCGACCACCTCGGCCCCGCCCAGGGCGGCCAGGCGGAAGCTCTCGGGGTAGATCGAGTCGTCGCCGACCACGAGCGCCAGCCGGCCCCAGGGCAGCCGGGCAACCGCGATCTCCTCGCCGAAGCTGGTGGCCCAGGCCCCGTGGCGCGCGCAGTAGTGCAGCTGCGGCTGGCGCGCAACCAGGCCCTGCGGCCCGATCAGGACGCCGGTGTGCTGGTAGCCGCCACCGGCGGGCTCGACAAGGCTGGTGGCAACATAGCACCCGCCGCCGGCGCTACAGGCGGCGGCCAGGGCCTCGATGGCCCTGCGAGATCGCTCTGCCGCCGCGGCGGCATCGCCCACCAGCCCATCGGCGAAGCAGAAGAGCTCGGGCAGCACCA
>JAAXUL010000416.1 GCA_013336035.1 Chloroflexales bacterium | reverse complement strand
GCAGGTCGCCGCCGTGCCCCCCCTGCTCCTGTCCCTCGGGGTGCGCTTCGTCGTCGTGCCGTCGCTCCCGAAGACGTACATCGATGGGGCACTCTGCGACCCGGATGGTACTCCGATCATCGCGCTCACCCTGCGCTATGACCGGATCGACGCCTTCTGGTTCACGCTGCTGCACGAGCTGGCGCACCTGGCACTGGGCCATCGCGCTCTGCACCTGGATAACTGGGACGACGAAGCACAGCGCCGTGACGCGCAGGAGATTGCGGCCAACGACCAGGCGCGGGCGTGGCTGCTCGACCGGGCCGCGCTGGCCGCGTGGGCGGCGCGCACCGCACCCTACTTTGGTCGGCGGGTCATCGAGCAGTTCGCCGCGACGCAGCACCTCCACCCGGGCATTGTCCTGGGACAGCTCATGTTCGATGGAACTGTGGGCTACCAGCACCTGCGCGGCCTGCTGGTGAAGGTGAGCCCATACCTTCAAGACTGGAGCGACGCAGCGTACACCGGAAGGTGAGATCATGCCCCATCTTGTCGCCTCTCTGGTCGGCCCAATAACCCTTACCGACTGTGCTAACCAGATCCGCGTCGCCCACAACTACCTCACTCGACAAGGCGTGCAGGCACTTGACCGTGTCGGGGTGGCCTGTGATGTTGCGGGCTGGGGTGCCGCGGCCAAGCGTATCCGCGTTGAGCTACCTCCTGAGAGGCGGCCCGTGCTTAGAACAGTACCGGCTAGTGTGGCACAGCCTAGCCGTTACTGAAGGAGCCTCATGTGAAAGCGACCGAGACGAAGTTCCTCCCATTCCTCCAGGGCACCAAGCAGTTCATCATCCCTATCTACCAGCGCACCTACAGCTGGACACTTGCACAATGCCAGCAGCTTTGGGATGACATACGGCGTGTGTCCGCCGACGAGCACGCGTCGGGGCACTTCGTTGGCTCGATCGTCTACATTGACAAGGGGCTCTACCAGATTAGCTCCGTTCCCCAGCTGCTTGTGATTGACGGCCAGCAGCGCCTCACAACGCTCTCGCTGTTGCTCGCCGCCCTGGGCAAAGCTATCGAAGAGCGCGGCGCGAAGCTCGACGTGACGCGCAAAAAGATCAATAACTACTACCTGCTCAACAGCGACGAGGATGACGAGCTGCGCTACAAGCTGCTGCTCACCCAGAGCGACAAAGACACGCTCATTGGCACGGTTGAGGATGCGCCGGCCGCAGCGGTAGCCGCCAACCGTATCGTCGAAAACTACGCCTTTTTCCTAAGCCAGCTCCGCAAGGTTGACACCGACCTCGCGCAGATCTACCAGGGGATTGGGAAGCTGATCATTGTCGATATCAGCCTCGACCGCGAGCGCGACAACCCGCAGCTCATTTTCGAGAGCCTCAACTCCACTGGCCTCAAGCTCTCACAGGCTGACCTCATTCGCAACTACGTGCTGATGGGGCTGGAAAACAAAGAGCAGAGCGCGCTCTACAGCCAGTACTGGTTCCCCATGGAGCAGAGCTTCGGCCACGTCGAGTACGCGGCGCAGTTCGACCGCTTCATGCGTGACTATCTGACCATCAAGACGGGGCGCATCCCAAATATCAGCGACGTCTACACAGTGTTCAAAGCCTTTGTTCAGTCGCAGCAGGCGTCAATCCGTGATATCGTCGCCGATATCTACCAGTTCTCCCGGTATTTTGTGCGCCTCGCCTTCCACCGCGACCCCGACCCTGACATCAACCAGTGCTTCATCGACATCAACACCCTGCGCGTCGATGTGGCCTACCCGTTTCTGCTCGAAGTGTACGACGACTACGAGCATCACCTGCTCGACCGCGCCTCTTTCCTGACCATCCTGAAGCTGGTGGAAAGCTATGTCTTCCGCCGCGTCATCTGCGGCATTCCCACGAACTCGCTGAACAAAACCTTCGCCACCTTCAGCAAGGAGGTGCAGAAGGAGAGCTACCTTGAGAGCGTCCAGGTCGCCTTCCTGCGCAAAGACTCCTACCGCCGCTTCCCGGGCGATGAGGAGGTCCAGCGCGAGCTGAAGGTCAAGGACGTGTACAACTTCCGCACGCGCAACTACTTGTTGCGGAAACTCGAAAACGCCGAGCGCCCCGACTCAATCAGCATCGACGGGTACATGATTGAGCACATTATGCCGACCAACGAGCGGATATCCCCGATCTGGCGCGAAGAGCTCGGCCCTGACTGGCAGACTATCCAGTCTACCTACGGCCATACGATAGGCAATCTGACTCTGGTCAGCTATAGCGACGAGCAGAGCCAGCTGTCATTTCGGGAAAAGCGCGACGTTGCCGGCGGCTTCGCCGACACTCCCCTGCTCTTGAACCGCGATCTCGCTCAGCGTGAGCGCTGGGATGCAGCCGCCATTCAGCAGCGGGCGGAGGCGCTCGCTGCTATGGCAGTGCAGGTCTGGCACTACCCCAGCGTCAGCGAAGAGGCGCGACAGCGCTACAGCCAGCGGCGGAGCGAGTCGGGAGCCACGCTGACGTTGGAGGCGCACGCCGAGTTCCTGCAAGGGCCGATGCTCGATCTCTTCGAGCAGCTACGCCGCCGCATCCTGAACCTGGACTCCTCCGTCCGTGAAGATATCAAGAAGTACTACATCGCCTACAAGACCGACACCAACTTTGTGGACGTCGAGCCACAGCGCAGTCGTCTCCGCCTCACCCTCAACATGGCCTTCGACGAGATTGAGGACCCCAAAGGGATCTGTAAGAACATCACCAACATCGGGCGCTGGGGCAATGGCGATGTGGAAGTAGTCGTGGCAACTCCGGCGGATATTGAGGAAGCCATGCCGCTCATCCAGCAGTCATTCATTCGGTACTATGACGACGGGAACGAGTAGGATGAAGCCGTAGCGCCGTATGCGATGACGATCGCGTACGGTGCTTATTGAGAAAGTCCTGACGATGAACGTGAAGGACCTGCAGCCAGCCTCCATCAGCCTGGCAACATCACGTATACGCCCCGTCACTCTGCACCGCAGCGATCCGACGCCCTACATTGTCTATGTCATTCTGCGCGAGCTGTACGGGCCACCGCTTCCCGCCCAGGAGCCCGGCCGCACGCAGTGGTCGTTCGAGCTGGAGACAAGCAACGCGCATCTGCGCATCCGCGACTGGAATAAATCCTCGTGGCTTATTGACATCTACCATGACAAATCTGACCGAAACGAAGCCGAAGCGATCGGTCAAAAGGTCATCCAGTTTCTCGTGACCCAAGGCCAGGCTGGGAAGTACAAGAACGCAGTCAAGCAGCTTGCGGCTAAAGCGCGCTACAAGACTATTCAAAACCCATTCCGCATCTACTTTGCGAGCGCTGATAATCTTCTGTCGCTGGCCGAGAATACCCCGAATCTTGGCGAGCGTGAGGACCTCTGTCGCTCTGCATTCTTCCTCTTCCTCTCCTCATTCGAGGGCCTGCTAAACATCATCTACGACCTCTATCTCAAGACGTTCCTGGATAATGAGCGTATCCGGGCAACTCTCGTGCGTGCAAACATTGATGTGAAGCTCCAGCTTGCGCCGCTGTACTGCGTCTGCTTCAGTCAGGACACGCTCCACTACACGCACGATGAGTTTACCAGGTATATGCAGATCGTTGGTCTGCGCAACGACTTCATCCACGCCAATATGTCTGCGAGCATGAAGACGCCCATCATTCAAGAGGATGACTATGTTTTCTTCGTCGAGCCCGCGTTAAACCCGGCCGAAAGCATTCCCAGAAGCCTGGCAGCGCTTGATGTTGAGCATCTCCATCTGGTCAAGCAAACCATCAGCGACATGGCGAACGCGGTCATCAACTCGATGAACCACAAGTTCAAGCACGATTTCAGCACTGCGATGGAGCAGGAGCAAATTATCATCGAGCAGATCAACGGTGAGAATTACATCCGCCAGCAGCTCTGATACAAGGCGCCTGGTATGCTGCCCTGACGAATGCTCACCCCAGTCAGGATTACCTCTTCTGGTACTGCCAGAAGTCGTGCTCGGGAGGTTCGTTGATGCCCCACCTACCCAGCGAGTACACCCAGGTCGAGCGGCCTCTGATCGAGCAGCTTGTCACGATGGGCTGGCAGCACCTCACCGGCGACACGGAGGTGTCAGACTTCACCGAGCGGGCAAGCTTTCGCGAGGTGCTGCTGGTAGGGCGGCTCCAGGCGGCCATCCGGCGCCTGAACCTGGACGCCGACGGCCAGCCCTGGCTCGATGCGGGCCGGGTCAGCCAGGCGGTCAGCGCGCTGGAGCGGCTGGGGACGGCGAAGCTGCTAGAGGCGAACCAGCGCGCCACCGAGCTGCTCACCGGCGGCACCATCGTCGACGGCGACCCCGTGCGCCACGGCGGTAAGGGTGTGACCGCCCAGTACATCGACTTCGCCCACCCCGAGCGCAACGACTTTCTGGTCATCAACCAGTTCCGCGTCGACCTCCCCGGCGGGCAGAGCTACATCATCCCCGACCTGGTGCTGTTTGTGAACGGCATCCCCCTGGTGGTGATCGAGTGCAAGAGCCCGGCGATCACCAACCCCATCGAGGAGGGGATCACCCAGCTCCTGCGCTACACGAACCAGGGCACCTGGGCGGATGCCGAGAAGGGGGTCGAGCGACTCTTCCACTACAACCTGCTCATGATCGTCACCTCCTGGTTCCAGGCACGGGCGGGGGCGGTGGGAGGACTGTACGACTACTACCTGGAGTGGAAGGACACCAGCCCCGTCCCAGCTACCCAGGTCGCCACGGAGCTTGGGGTGGGCAGCCTCAGCGCCCAGCAGACCCTCGTCGCCGGGATGCTGCGCCCCGCCCACCTGCTCGATCTGCTGCGCAGCTTCACCCTGTTCCAGCAGAGCGGCGGCCGCACGGTCAAGGTCGTGGCGCGCTACCAGCAGTTCCGCGCGGTCCACCGGGCCGTGCAGCGCCTCCAGCACGGCCAGACAAAGGCCCAGCACGGGGCCCAGGACCAGCGGGGCGGGATCATCTGGCACACGCAGGGCTCGGGCAAGAGCCTGACGATGGTCTTCCTGGTGCGCAAGCTGCGCACCCTGGCGGATCTGCGCCGCCTGAAGGTGGTGGTCGTCACCGACCGCACCGACCTGGAGCGGCAGCTCAGCACTACCGCCGCGCTCACCGGCGAGAAGGTGCGCCGGGCCCGTAACACCAGCCAGCTCAAGGCGATCCTGCGCCAGGACGGCCCCGACCTCGTCTTCGCGATGATCCAGAAGTACCAGGACCGCGATGAGGACGCCGACGGCGCGACCCCCCAGGCCCCGCCCGCCCCCGCCGACGCCAGCCCCACGGCCCCGTCGCCCGCGGCGAGCGACGAGCTGTTCGAGGAGCTGAACGACTCGTCGGAGATCCTGGTGCTGGTGGACGAGGCCCACCGCTCGCAGGCGAGCACCCTGCACGCGAACCTGCTCCAGTCGCTGCCGAACTGTGCGCGGATCGGCTTCACGGGAACGCCCATCCTGGCCGCCGACCGCAAGCGCACCGCCGACATCTTCGGCCCCTTCATCGACCGCTACACGATCAAGCAGTCCGAGGAGGATGGGGCCACGGTGCCCATCCTCTACGAGGGGCGCACGGCCGACGCGGTCGTGGACGATGGCCGGAGCCTGGACCAGCTCTTCGAGGACATGTTCCGCGAGCGCACGCCCGAGGAGCTGGAGGCGATCAAGCGCAAGTACGCCACTACGGGCAACGTGCTGGAGGCCCCGAAGCTGATCGCCGCGAAGGCGGCCAACATGCTACGCCACTATGTGCGGAGTGTTTTGCCCGACGGGCTGAAGGCCCAGGTGGTCGCCAGCAGCCGGCTCGCGGCGGTTCGCTACCAGGCAGCCCTCGCGGCCGCCCGCGACGACCTCGTGGCCCGGATCGAGGCCCTGGAGCCGGCCCTGCTGGCACTGGACGACGAGGCGCTGGAGCGACGCGACGACGAGACCCGCTTTCTCGTCCGCGCCCACGCACACCTCGCGACGATCCGGCGTCTGGAGTTCGCGGCGATCATCTCAAGCCGTGGTAAGAACGAGGGCGATCTTAGCGCCTGGACCGACCCGGGGAAGCACGAGACGCTGATCGAACGCTTCAAGCGGCCGCTCTCGTCCAGCGACCCTAAGCGCCAGGATAGCCTCGCGATCCTCTGTGTGAAGAGCATGCTGCTCACGGGCTTCGACGCGCCCGTCGAGCAGGCGCTCTACCTCGACCGCTTTATGCAGGGGCACGAGCTGCTTCAGGCTATCGCCCGCGTCAACCGCACCTACCCAGGGAAGAAGCACGGCCTGGTGGTGGACTACTTCGGCGTCGCCCGACATCTCCCCGAGGCGCTGGCCGCCTACAGCGGCGATGATGTGGAGGGGGCGCTGGCCGACCTCGCGGACGAGGTGCCCCAGCTGGACGCCCGCCACAAACGCGCGCTGGCGCTCTTCCACGACCACGGCATCCCCGACATCGCGGATGTGAACGCCTGCGTAGAGCTGCTGCGCGACGTGCCGCTGCGCGCCACCTTCAGCGTGCTGCTGCGCGAGTTCCTGAAGAGCCTCGACATCGTGCTGCCGCGGCCGGCAGCACTGCCCTACGTGCGCGACGCGAAGATCCTGGGCTTTATTAACAAGTCGGCGGCGAACCTGTACCGGGACGGCCAGATCACGGTGCTGCCCTTTCGCGACGCGGCGATCAGGACATCTACATCGCCCGCCGACGACCCGCTGGGGCCAATCACACAGAAGTCCAGACTGACTTCGTCCAGCGAGAACGGTATGTACTGATTGGCTTCCGACTCAACCTGAACCTCGAGTTCCTGCTCGCTCAGCCCGCCAGGCAGAACGATCCCGTGGTGGATCGCTTCCTGGCCGACCCGGCTCTTCAGCACGCGGTGGCCCACACGGTGAAGCTGAGCGAAGTAGACGCGCAGATAATGCGTCTCGTTGATGAATTCCCGCCCCCACACCTCACGCAGGATTTGCTGATGGGTCAGCACTTTGCCCGCGTGCTGGATCATCAACCGCAGCAGTGCATATTCCGTTGGCGTGAGCTTGACAGGGTCACCGTTCAC
>JAAXUL010001216.1 GCA_013336035.1 Chloroflexales bacterium | reverse complement strand
TACCGCGATGGTCGGCCGGCTCAGCGAGCAGACCTGGGCCTGATGGTCGACGCCCTCGCTCACCGCGGGCCTGACGGCTCCGGGCTATGGGTCGACGGCCCGCTCGGGCTGGGCCACCGTATGCTCTGGACAACGTCCGAGTCGCACCACGAGCAGCTGCCGCTGACGAGCCGCTGCGGCGGCTACATTATCACCGCCGATGCGCGGATCGATAACCGGGATGCGCTGATCGCACGGCTGAGACTGAACGATCGCCCGCGCGAGCAGATCGGCGACAGCGAGATCATCCTCGCCGCCTATACTCACTGGGGTGAGCGCTGCCCGCAGCACCTGCTAGGGGACTTTGCCTTTGCGATCTGGGATGCGCGAAGGCGACAGCTGTTCTGCGCCCGCGACTACCTTGGCGTCAAGCCGCTGTACTACTTCGCCTCCGATCAGCTCATTGCGCTGGCATCCGAGGTCGGGCCGCTGCTCACCCTGGCCGAGGTGCCGCGCCGGCTGGACGAAGGACGCGTGGCCGAGTATCTCATCTCGCGCCTGGAGGGCGAGAGCGACAGCAATACATTCTACGCCCACATCCGGCGTCTTCCCGGCGGAAGCTGGCTGGCCGTGGGGCCGGAGGCGACGGCCCAGCGGCGCTACCGCGGCTTCGAGCATCTCGCCCCGCTCACATTGCGGACTGATGCCGAGTACGTAGAGGCCTTCCGCGACGTGTTCGATCAGGCGGTGCGCTGCCGGCTACGCAGCGCGGCGCCCCTCGGCGCGATGCTCAGCGGCGGCGTCGACTCCACGGCGATCGTCTGCCTCGCCGAGCGAGCCTATGCGCGCGAGGGGCGACGCCTGCCAACCTTCTCAATGGTCGGGGCCGACCCTGCCACCTGCCCTGAGACGCCGTTCCTCGCCACGCTGCCGGCAGGGCTGGCCCTGGAGCGCAATACGGTGCCCGCAGATCACATTGGTCGCTATCTGGCGGGCTACAGCTTCGCCCTCGAGCAGGGTGACGATCCGTTCACCGCGCTGCAAACCCTTCCACTGGGGCTGTACACCGCGGCCCGGGCCCAGGGAATTCGGGTGATGCTGGACGGTGTAGATGGCGACATCGTGGCCTCGCTCGCCCCCGATTATCCGGCCTACCTCGCCCGGGGCGGCCGCTGGCTCCTGATGGTCGCCGAGCTAGATGGGGCGGCCCGATTCTCGGAGCAGCCACTGCCGGCAGTCGCGCGTGACAACTGTGTGTGGCCGCTGCTGCCGGGCGCGCTGCGCCGGCGCTGGACCGCGCTGCGCCGGTATAACCGGCACGTCACAGAGCTCCTGCAGCCTGATTTTGTGCAGCGCAACCGGCTGGCGGAGCGGATCGAGGAGTGGCAGATAGCCGAGGATAGCCTGGCCCCCACCCTGCGGGCCGGGCACATCCGCGCCGTGAGCGCGGGCTGGCTCCAGTCGGCCCTCGAGCGGTACGACCACGCGGCGGCCGGCATGGGCATTGAGGCGCGCCACCCCCTGCTCGATCAGCGCGTCGTCGAGCTCTGTGTCGCACTGCCCCCGGAGCTGAAGGTCCGGCATGGCTGGACCAAAGCGGTGCTGCGCGAGGCGATGGCCGGGGTACTGCCTGAGCCTGTTCGCCTCCGGCGCGACCGTGCCAACCCCTCCGATGACTTTGTGCGACACCTGCTACCTCAGTTCGCCGACCTGCTGGAAGCAACCTTCTCCGGCGATCTCGCCGAGCTCAGCTCGGTGCTGCGGCCAGAAGCGCTGCGCGCTCTTTACCGGCGCTATCGCCAGGCGGGCGCGCCCGAGGACGCGCACCAGCTCTGGATGGTGCTTGCCTTTAGCCGCTGGTGGCGGCGCGCTATCTGGGATACCCGGCCCCAGACAGCCACCCACTCCAACTGCCCGCCTTTCGCTCCGGTCGGCCGATCGAATAGTGTAGTAATCGCATAGGGGGAGGATTCTATGAGCACACCCAAGGGATCGACGAAGCAGACGTACACTACGCCACGCCTGAGCAAACTGGGCCCGCTTGCCAAGCTGACTCACGGTGGTAACGGCTCAAAGGGGGAGAACTCCAAGGGTAAGCCAGGCTGGAAGAAGCCGTAAACCCCGAGCCGTATTTATGACACATCATTGTCGCGTCTACAACCTGAGCGTCATGTCGAACCTGCTGCTGCCTCTGGCGGCCGAGAGCCACGGCGCACCGGACGTGGCCGTGCGTCGAGGGCAGGTCGGCCGGCCGGCGCATCTCGAGCTCGCCGACGGTTCGCTGTTTGGTATCACAGACAGCGGCGCCTATGTGGCGTGGGATGGCGTTGGCGCCTGCCTGGTACGTGACGGGCAGGAGATCGTGGTGGATCAGGAGCCAGGGGGTGACCCCTCGCTCCTGCCGCTGCTCATTCTCGGCCCGGCGCTGACGATACTACTTCAGCAACGCGGCCACATGGTGCTCCATGGGAGCGTGGTCGAGTTCGGCGGCGGCGCGGTCGCCTTCCTCGGCGACTCGGGCGCGGGTAAATCATCCCTCGCGGCCGCCCTGGGCGCGCTCGGCCGGCAGGTGGTAGCAGATGATCTGACGGTGGTCAAGCTCGAGCATGGCGAACCGTATGCTCTCTCAGGGCCACCGCAGCTGCGGCTCTTGCCGG
>JAAXUL010000415.1 GCA_013336035.1 Chloroflexales bacterium | reverse complement strand
CGTGGCGACTACGGCCGCGTAGAGGCCCATCGCGGGGGGCAGCCCCGCCAGCAGCGAGAAGGCCAGGGCCTGTGGCAGCAGCACGAGCCCCACCGTCACGCCGGCCAGGAGGTCGGCGCTCAGGGCCGCGCGGGGGTACGCGCGCAGCAGCCTGATGGGCTGGGTCAGCAGCGCCGGCACGGCGCGAAAGTACTCCAGCATCGGCGTTCTCGTCCACGTGCGGCGAAGGGTGCCGCACGTGAACCCTACCACCGCGCCCGCGGATATGTCAAGCGCGCCGCCCCGGCGAGCCATGCTATACTGGCGCAGCGTTGTCGGGCGAGCTGACCGTCCACTGGAGCGTCAACCTGTGCTGAGACCTCTGGCCGCCGAGTCGCCCCCCTGGGCCGCCTACCGGCCAGTCGAGGATCTGCCGCCGCCGATCCTCGGCGACCCCGCGCTACCCCTGGTGAGCATCATCACGCCCTCGTACAACCAGGGCCGCTTTATCGGCGAGACGGTCGCCAGCGTCCTCGGCCAGGACTACCCGAATATCGAGTACTGGGTGATCGACGCCGGCAGCCGCGACGAGACCCTGGCGGTGCTGCGCGGCCACGCCGGCGACCCGCGCCTGCGCTGGCTCAGCGAGCCCGACCGGGGCCAGGCCGACGCGATTAATAAGGGCTGGGCGCGCTGCAGGGGCCAGATCCTGGCCTGGCTCAACGCGGACGACACCTATCTGCCCGGCGCGGTCAGGGGCCAGGTGGCGGCGCTGCTGGCCGCGCCGGGCGCGGGGGCCGTCTACGCCGATGCCGTCTACACCGACGCGGCCGGGCGGCCGGGGCGGCGGGTCTACGCGCGCCCCTTCTCGCCCCTGGCCGTGCTGAGCCTCGAGCTGCCGATCCAGCCGACGGTCTTTCTGCGGCGCGAGATTGTGGCGCGGGTCGGTCCGCTCGACCTGCGGCGCATGTATAGCATGGATACGGACTACTGGGCGCGGGCGATCCCGCTGGCGCCCTGGGCGCGGGCTGGCGCCCTTGTGGCCACCTATCGCCTCCACGCTGAGTCGAAGACGGTGGCGCAGTCGGCCGGGTTCTACGATGACTGGATGGCGATCGTGCGCGCGTACTTCTCGCGCCCAGGGGCGACGCCCGCCGAGCGCGCCGCCCGCCCCGCTGTCCTCGCTAATATCTACGCGGCGATGGCGAACCTGGAGGCGCGGGGCGGCGGGCTGGCCGCCGCGGCCCGCTACACCGCCTACGCCCTGACGCTCGCGGGCCCGCGCAAACGTATGCTCAAGCTGCCCCTGGCGCTGCTCGACCGCGCGGCGCCGCTGGGCCTGGCCGCATGGGCGATGGAGCTGTGGGGAAGGGCGCGGCGGACCTGGGGCAGACCATGACACAGCAGCCGGCGCCAAACCCGTGGCTCGACCGCGCCGCCCTGGCCTGGGCGGCCCTCGTTGCCGTCGCGCTCTTCGCCGTCTTCCGGGACGCCGGGTTCGACGACCCGTTCATCACCTACCGCTATGCGGCGAACCTGGCCGGCGGCGCGGGCTTCGTCTACAACCCGGGCGAGCGCGTGCTGAGCACGACCGCGCCGCTCTACGCCCTGGCCCTGGCCCCCATCGCCGCGGCCGGCTTGTCGCTGCCCCTGGCGAGCAACCTGATCGGCTGCCTGAGCCTGGGCGCGGGCGCGCTCGCCCTCTGGCGCCTCGGGCGGATGGGCGGGCAGGTCGTGGCGGGCGCCGTGGCCGCCCTGCTCTTCCCGCTCTCGCCCTTCCTGGTGCCGACGCTGGGCGCCGAGACGATCATCTTTATCACGCTGGCGCTGTGGGGCTTCGTCGCCGCCTGGGCGGGCCGGCCGATTCTGGCGGCTCTCGCGATGGCCTGCGCCACCCTGACGCGGGCCGACGCGGCTATGGCTATGGCTATGGCGGGCCTGGTGCTGCTGGTGCGGCGAGGCTGGCGCCCGGCCCTGCGCTATGGCGCGGTCTGCGGGCTGGCCGTGGCGCCCTTCCTGCTGGCGAGCTGGTGGTACTTCGGCGCGCCGCTGCCGGCCACCCTGGGGGCCAAGCGCAGCCAGGCCCACGTGCCCGGCAGCCGCGGCTACCTCGAGGGGCTGCTGGCCCACCTCGGGGCCGTGGCCGCGCAGCCCCTCTTCTGGCCTACCGTTGGCCTGGCGCCCGTGGGGGTGGCCGTGGCCGCGCTGCGCGGGGGGCCGCT
The DNA here is from genome assembly GCA_013336035.1 of Chloroflexales bacterium. Classification (GTDB taxonomy): domain Bacteria; phylum Chloroflexota; class Chloroflexia; order Chloroflexales; family Chloroflexaceae; genus CAIWXH01. The sequence continues at coordinate 4,869 of JAAXUL010000415.1, read as the reverse complement.
CGCGCTGGTGGTCGCATGGGGCTTGCTGCACGCCCTGGCCTACAGCCTGATCGGCGTGACCTCGTACTTCTGGTACTACGCGCCGGCCTTCACGGGCCTGCTGGCGGCCGTCGCCCTCGGCGCCGAGCTGCTGGCGGGGTGGCTGGGGCGGTGGGCGGGGCGGCGGGCCGGCCTCGCTGTCGTGGCCGCCCTGACCCTCGTGACCCTCGCCGGCCACCTCGGCGTCCTGCGGGCCTCGGCCCTGGCGCCCTACCCCCGCCTGGCGCTCTATCGTGAGGCCGGCGCGTGGCTGCGGGCCAACAGCACGCCTGGGGCGCGGGTGGGCTCCTTCGAGATCGGGGTGATCGGCTTCTACAGCGAGCGGCCGATGGTCGATTTCGCCGGCCTGATCCAGCCTGATGTCGCGCGCATCTTTGACGCGGGCGGCGACTACGCCGACGCGGCCCGCTACGCTATCGAGCGCTACCGGCCCACCTACCTGGTCAGCCAGGAGCGCATCCTGGCTCTGGTCGGCGACGACCCGGGCCTGCGGGCCCGCTGCGCCGAGGCGGCCGCGCTGCCGGACCCGCGCTACCCCGAGCCTCTGCGGATCTACCGCTGCTCGTGGCCCTGATAGCGCCGCGCGGTGCCCCGCGCCCCTACCAATCGCCCCCAAAATCAGGTAGACTCTTGGGTGATAGAAGCGAGCAGAGGAGCACACGCATGCGTATCGCCCGCGCGCTGCCGCTGATCTTTGGGGTGGTCGCGCTGGCCGCGGGGGCGATGGCGGCCCCCGTGGCCGCCCGCCCCGCCGCCCAGGAGCAGATCTGTTTCCCCGCGACGCCCGGTATCGGCGACTGTATCGACCCATCCTTCGCCGCCTTCTGGCGGGCCAACGGCGGCCTGCCCGTCTTTGGCTACCCGATCGCGCCGACCGAATCCTACACGCCCGAGGGCGCCGCGGCGCCCGTCACGGCCCAGTGGCTCGAGCGCAACCGCTTCGAGCTGCACCCCGAGCGCCCGGCCCCCTACCGAGTGCAGATCGGCCTGGTCGGCGCCGAGCGCCTGGCCCAGCTTGGGCGCGACCACTGGGCCGACGGCGGCGAGCCCGGGCCCCAGCCCGGCTGCCTCTGGTTCGCCGAGACGCGCCAGAATGTCTGCGACCAGGCCCCCGGCATCGGCTTCAAGAGCTACTGGGAGGGCAACGGCCTGCGCGTCCGCGGCCTGAGCCGCCACGAGCAGTCGCTGGCCCTCTTTGGCCTGCCCCTCACCACGGCTAACCCCGAGCCGGCCGCCAATGGTGAGCTGGTGATCACCCAGTGGTTCGAGCGGGCCCGCTTCGAGTGGCACCCCGAGAACCCCGAGCGCTCGCGCGTGCTCCTGGGCCTGCTCGGGCGCGAGGTGCGCGGGGGCCTGCTGTCGGCCAAAGGAGATCTTCCTTGAACTGCCTGGTCTGTTCGGGGGCGATGGCGCCCTTTGGCAGCGCGGAGATGCTGGGTAAGTATACGGTCAGCTACTTTCGCTGCACCACCTGCGGCTACATCCGCACCGAGGAGCCGTACTGGCTCGAAGAGGCCTACGCCGACGCGATGAACGAGAGCGATGTCGGCCTGGTGAGCCGCAACCTCTACCTGGCGCGGGTGGCCAGGTCGCTCATCCTGGCCTGCTTTCGCCAGGGCGGGCCCTTTGTCGACTATGGCGCCGGCTACGGCCTCTTTGTGCGCCTGATGCGCGACAGGGGGCTTGATTTCTACTGGGCGGATCGCTACGCGGCCAACCTGTTCGCGAGGGTCGCCGTGGCCGATACCTCGGGCCAGACGCGCTACGAGCTGCTGACCGCCTTCGAGCTGTTCGAGCACCTGCTCCGCCCCGCGGACGAGCTCCAGCAGATGCTGCGGCTGTCCGGCAGTGTTCTGCTCACCACCCTGCTCATTCCACCCGACTGCCCGCCCCCGGGCAGCTGGTGGTACTATGGCCTCGACCATGGCCAGCACATCTCGTTCTACACCCGGCGCGCCCTTGAGCAGCTGGCGGCCCGCTTCGGGCTCAACTTGTACAGCGACGGCAGATTTATCCATCTGCTGACCCCCAGACGGATCGCGCCATGGGTCTTCGGGCTGGCGGTGAATAGCAAGGCGGCCCTGCTGCTCGATCTGCTTGTCAGGGGCAGGTCCCTGGCCCCCGCCGACTACCAGCGGGTGACGGGCCGGGCCCTGGAGTAGCCGTCCGTAGCGCGGACATGGGCAGACTGCAAGGGGAGCGCATGCGGCACTGGGTGGCGATGGTCCTTGGCCGATCCGCGCCCGGCACCCACGGGCAGCGGCGCTATGTGCGCATCATCCAGGCGACGCTCGTGGCCGGGCTGGGCAAGGGGTTGGGCCTCTTTGTCGGCATTATCTCGGTGCCGCTCACCATCGGCTACCTGGGGACCGAGCGCTACGGGCTGTGGGTCACGATCAGCACGCTTCTGATCTGGTTTCAGCTGACGGATATCGGGCTCGGCAATGGCCTGACCAATCTGCTCGCCGAGGCCTACGGGGCCGATAGGCCAGCGCAGGCCCAGCGTGATACGGCCACCGCCTTCTGGATGCTCTGCGGCGTCGCCGCGCTGGTGGCGGCCGGGGCGCTGCTTGTGGGGGCGCGGGTCGACTGGGCCGGGCTCTTCCAGGTGCGGTCGGCCGAGGCCCGCGCCGAGCTCGGCCCGGCGCTCGCTGTCGCGCTCGGGCTAACCTGTCTGGGCCTGCCCCTGCAGGTCGTCGAGCGCGTCTACAGCGCCTACCAGGAGGGCGCCGTCGCGAACCTGTGGTCCGCCCTCGGCAACCTCGCGAGCCTGGCCGCCCTGGTGCTGGTAACAGGCACGGCCGGCGGGCTCGTCGCGCTGGTGGCGGCGATGTCAGGGGCGACGCTCGCGGTCAAGGTGATCAGCGCGCTCTGGCTCTTCACGCGCCACAAGCCCTGGCTCGCGCCGCTTCCCGCGCGCTTCGACCCTGGCCGGCTGCGCCGCCTGAGCGTGATCGGCAGCGAGTTCTTTGTGCTCCAGCTGGCGGCCATGGTGCTCTTCCAGACCGACAGCCTGCTGATCGCCTACGTCCTAGGGCCCCAGCAGGTGACGGAGTACAACCTGGTCTACCGGCTCTTCTCGTTCGTGCTGCTCGCGCAGGGCCTGCTGCTCGCGCCGCTCTGGCCGGCCTACGGAGAGGCGGCAGCGCGAGGCGACTGGCCGTGGATCCGGCGCGCCTTTGCGCGCAGCATGGCCGTCAACTGGGCGCTCTTTGGCGGGGCGGCCATCGTGCTGGCCCTCGTCGGGCAGCCTGTGATTACGGCGTGGACGGGCGGGCTGGTTATGGTGGACCAGGGCCTGATCACGCTTATGATGGTCTGGACGCTGGTCAATATCTGGGGGGGCCTGCTGGGCACCCTGCTCAACGGCCTCCAGATCGTGCGCCCCCAGGCCATCCTGGCCCTGGTGATGGCCGCCCTGAACATCGCCCTGTCGCTGCTGTGGGTGCGCGAGCTGGGGGTGTACGGCGTGGTGCTGGCCACGATCGTCGCGTATGGCGCCACGAACGCCTGGATCGCCCCCATCCTGGGCTACCTGGGCCTGCGCAGGCTTGAAACATGACCATCCTCGCCAACGATAACATCGACGACCACCTGCGGCAGCGCGGCGTGCTGCGGGTCTTCACCAGGACGGTCGAGGCCCTGGCCGAGCGCTACGGCCCGGCGGTGCTGCTCTGCTCGTCGCAGCGCTACCCGCAGCTCGCGGTGCGGCAGCGCCGGATCGCCAGGCCGCCCGGCAGGCCGGGGCAGCTGCTCGACGCCTACCTGGGGCTACACGACCGGCGGGCCTCGCTGGTGGCCGCGCGCGAGCGGGCGGCGCTGGTGTACAGCGCCTACTATGGCGCGGTGCGGGCGCGGGCGCCGCAGGCCTACACGGTCTACGACATGACCATCGAGCGCTTCCCCGAGCACTTCCCGCGCCACAGCCAGATCGTCAGAGCGTTTATCGCCGAGAAGCGGCGCTGCCTGGAGCGCGGGGCGCTGCTGCTCGCGATCAGCGAGACGACCGCCCGGGATCTGCGGGCGGTGTACCCGCGGATCGACCCGGCCAAGATCGTCGTGACCCCGCTCGGGGTCGAGGAGGTCTTCCTGGCCGAGGCGCCCCCGCCGCCTAGCGCGGCCCGGCCCTACTTCGTCTTCGCGGGCAACCGCGGCGGCTACAAGAACTTCCTCGCGCTGCTGCGCGCCTTCGCCCGCTCGGGCCTGGCGGCCAGCCACGACCTGCGCGTCTTCTCGCCCGGCCCCGACAGCTTCAGCGGGGCCGAGCGGGCCGAGATCGGGCGCCACGGCCTGGGGCCGGTGGTCCACCTGATCACCGGGCCGAGCGACGAGGCGGTGCGCGCGCTCTACGCCGGCGCGGTGGCCCTGGTCTACCCCTCGCGCTTCGAGGGCTTCGGCCTGCCGGTGCTCGAGGCCATGGCCAGCGGAGCCCTGGTGGCGACCTCGCGCAGCTCGTCGCTGCCCGAGGTGGGCGGCGACGCCGCCTGGTACTTCGACCCCGACAGCGACGACGCGATCGCCGCGGCTATGGCGCTGCTGGCGGGCCTGCCGGCCGACGCGCGGCGCGACGCGGTCGCCCGCGGGCGCGAGCGGGCGCGCCCGTTCACATGGGGGCGCTTCAAGCGCCTGACGGTCGAGGCTGTCGAGCGGGCGGTGCCGCTCCGTGATCCGTGATCCCGGCGCGCGCTTACGTGAGGATGTATCACAGAGGCTGCCGCGGGCCCTTTGCGCTTCATGGCGGCTGCTTTGGAACCTTATGACCGGTCCTTGGAACCTTATGACCGATCTTTGGAACCTTATGACCGATCTTTGGAACCTTATGACCGATCT
>JAAXUL010001215.1 GCA_013336035.1 Chloroflexales bacterium | reverse complement strand
GTTCGGCGGTAATATCTTTTTCCTTATCGCTAAGCGATTTTTTGAGCACGATATATCCTGCGATCCAATACCCCGTAAATACGGCAAAGCGAAGGGCGATGTAAAATCCCGCGGGAGCGAACCATCCCTCGTTGAAGGTATACAGTTTACCACTGTTCATAAGTGCTTCGTTGACCTGGCGTTTTTCCTCCGCCGAAAGCATGAAAAATGGCAAATAATCAACGATATAGATCAACACCGGCAGAAAATGCAGGAAGTCTGTCCATGAAAGGGGCCTGGGCCGAAGGGTCTGGCGGATATAGAGGAAAGACAGGGGCATATACGCCAACATGAATACCTGAGCCAAACGCATCAGGTGCGGGTACTCGTTGCCCAGTTCCGTACCCGTAAAATTGCCCAGCAGCATCGACAGGAAGAAGAGCGGCAGACCGAGCCGGGGGTGCAGCAGCACCTCGTCCATGCGGTCGGTCAGGCCGTCGCTGAGGTTGCGCGGCGCGTGCACCGTGCGGCTGACCAGCTCGTCGAGGCGCGCGGAGATGGCGTCGTCGCGCGCGAACACATCGGGGTTGGCACGACTCTCGCGGGCCGAGCGCAGCGTATCAGCGCGCTGCGCGACCATCCCCTGCACGTCCGCCGGCATCCGCAGCAGCGCCAGCCGGTCCTCGACGTAGCTCTTGTCCTTGCCGATCCGCTCCGCCAGCCGCCGTACGCTGTAGCCCCGCTGCTCGATGAAGGTCGCGAACGCCCGCGCCTCATCCAATGGCTCCAGGTCGCGGCGCTGGATGTTCTCGGCCAGCCCGATCTCGACCAGGTCGTCGTCGCTGTGGTCGGCGATCTCGCATGGCACGCTGTCTAGCCCGGCGAGCCGCGCCGCCCGCAGCCGCCGCTCGCCGTAGACGAGCTGGAAGGTGTTGGGCCGCTCAGGATGTGGCCGGACCCGCAGGCGGGTGGTGAAGCCCTGCGCCCGGATCGCCTGCGCCAGCTCCTCAAGGTCCGTGAACGCCTGTCGGGCTTGGAACGGGTTCGGCTGAATGCGGCCTACCCCAATATCCTGCACGACCGTCCGCCGCGCCTGCACTAGCGCCGCGAGGTCGCGCTCGCGCGCCAGGTCGTCCTCCGGCCGCGTCTCGGTCGCGAAGAAGCCCTTACGACGACCCACGCAGCACCTCCTCGGCCAGCGCGCGGTAGGCCCTCGCGCCCTCGCCCTCGGGGTCGTAGGCCAGGATCGACTGGTGGCTCGCCTGCGATTCGGGGAAGCGCACTGAGCGCTTGACCTGCGTCGCGAAGACTGGCACCTGGCTGCCGAATACCCGCCGGGCGTACTCCACCGCCTCTCTGTGGATGACCGTGCGCTGGTCCACCATGGTGAGCAGGATGCCCAGGACATCCAGGCCGGCGTTCAGGCCGGAGCGTCGCATGAGCTGGACCTGGTCCATCATGAGGGTCACCGACTCCGTCGCCAGGTACTCGGCCTGTAGCGGGATGAGCACCTCCTGGGCGGCCACCAGGGCGTTGACGACCAGGACGCCAAGGTAGGGCAGGGTGTCGATCAGGATGATGTCATAGCGCGGGGCGAGCGGCGCCAGCAGCTTCTGGAGCACGAACTCGCGCTGGATGGCCACCGCGAGCTCGTCGTTGGCGAGGTTGAGCCGCGCGCTTGTCGGCACCAGATCGACGCCCATCTCCGTGCGGCGAACCGCCAGATCGAGCTGCGGCTCGAAGCAGGTGAGGAAGTACTTGATCGCCGTGTACGAGGTGTGCTCCAGGTCCGCCGGCCGCAGGCCCAGCGCCTGGGTGAGGTTGCCCTGCGGGTCGAAGTCCACGAGCAGCACCCGCTGGCCTAGCTCCGCCAGCGCGGCGCCCAGGTTAAGCGTGGTGGTGGTCTTCCCGGTGCCCCCCTTAGGAACCGCGACGGCAATGATGCGGGCCATGCCTTCTCCTCTCAGCTCAGAGGCAGCTGCGCCTGGCTCTGGGCGACGGCCGCTGTCTCGCAGGAAGCGCGCAACCTCCGACGGCTTGACGAGCCGCTGGTTCCCGACTAGCCTCGTCTCTAGCCGCCCATCCCACGCTGCGCGGCGGAGCCGATCCAGCTTGACGCCGAATTGCTGGGCGGCCTCCTTGAGGGGCAGGGGATCGTCCACACTGTAGCTCCACGATCTTCCAAACGATGTGACGCCGATTATATCACGAGCTTCACAGTTTTGTGAAGGTGTGATGACTGGCCCTTCTCCTGCCGTCATACCGACAGCAGATCTTCCCCGCTACTCTGCCACCCGATAAAGCCCACCGCTTCCACCTCGCGGCCCGCCGCGCTTCTCTGGCGTTCAAAGATCAACCAGGCCCGCGAGGTTGTCCTCGGGGCCTGGCGCCGCACAGTAGCGGCAGAACGTGATGGGCTACCTCAGGCCGATGACGGCGAGCAGGATCACCCCGACCAGGATGAGCAGTGGCAGGCAGCCCGCGCCGCCGGTGGACTCCATAGGTGTGGCCTGGACGTAGATGATCTGCGGCGGCTGGGGCTGTGGTGCGACCATCCGACCGATTGCGGCGAGCAGCACTGCGGCGACCAGACCGATGAGGATCAGGGCGTTCATCGCATACCTCCGTGGCTCGTGTCGCGCTTCCTGGCCGTAGTAGACTAC
>JAAXUL010000414.1 GCA_013336035.1 Chloroflexales bacterium | reverse complement strand
GTGTGCGGCGCTCCAGCTGCACATCGATCTGCCGCCCGGCGCGGTGGAAGAACTCTTCTTCCTGCTCGGCGAGGGCGCGGATCGCGGCGCTGCGCTACAGCTCGTCCGGCGCTTCCAGTCGCCGGCCGAAGTAGACGCAGCCTGGGAGGGTGTGGCCGCACAGTGGGAGCAGTTGCTCAGCACGGTGACAGTGCGGACGCCTGACCCGGCAATGAATATACTGTTGAACCGCTGGCTGCTCTACCAGACACTCGCCTGCCGGATCTGGGGGCGCTCCGCACTCTACCAGTCAAGCGGTGCGTTTGGCTTCCGCGATCAGCTGCAGGATGTACTTGCCCTGCTCTACGCCCGGCCAGAGCTGGCCCGCACGCACATCCTCAACGCCGCCCGCCACCAGTTCGAGGCTGGCGATGTGCTCCACTGGTGGCACCCACCTTCCGGGCGCGGGGTGCGCACCCGCTGCTCAGACGACCTGCTCTGGCTGCCGTTCGTCACCGCATACTACGTGGCGAGCACCGGCGATGAGGCGATTCTGGCCGAGCGCGTGCCGTTTCTGCGCGGCGAGCCGCTTGGGCCCGAGCAGGAGGATAGCTATGACCTCTTCGCGCCGTCCGATGAAGTGGCTAGCCTCTACGAGCACTGTTGTCGTGCCCTGGCTCGCGGCGCGACCGTCGGCGCCCGTGGCTTGCCGCTGATTGGCGGCGGCGACTGGAACGACGGGATGAATCGGCTCGGCATCCGTGGGCGCGGCCAGAGCGTCTGGCTGGGCTGGTTCTTGTATGCCACGCTCGTGCGTTTCGCGCCGATCTGTGAGCGGATGGGTGACCGCGCCCAGGCCAGAGGGCATCAGCAGCGTGCGCGGGCGCTCCGCGCGGCGCTTGCCGCCGCCTGGGACGGGCGCTGGTACCTCCGGGCCTATGACGACGATGATGTGCCCCTTGGGTCGAATCGGAGCCGCGAGTGCCAGATCGACTCGATCGCCCAGTCATGGGCGGTGCTGTCTGGCGCAACCGATCCCGAGCGGGCAGCCCGCAGTATGGAGGCGGTCACCGACCGGCTGGTACGCGAGGAGGAGCAGCTACTGCTCCTGTTCACGCCGCCGTTTGACCAGACAGCACGCGACCCCGGCTACATCAAGGGCTACCCGCCTGGTATCCGCGAGAACGGCGGCCAGTATACGCACGCAGCTGTCTGGGCGGTCTGGGCGTTCGCCGAGCTCGGCTGGGGCGACCGGGCGACGGCGTTGTTTCAGCTGCTGAACCCGATCGCCCACAGCGACACCCCCGAGAAGGCGCGCCACTACCGCGTCGAGCCGTACGTTGTCGCGGCGGATATCGCCGGCGAGCCACCGCACACCGGCCGCGGGGGCTGGACCTGGTACACTGGTTCGGCTGGCTGGATGTACCGCCTGGGGCTGGAGGCCATCCTGGGGCTGCGCCGCGCCGGCTCGACGCTCGCGATGACCCCCTGCATCCATCGAAGCTGGCCGGGCTACGAGATGACCTACCGTGACGATGACACAGTCTATACGATTCGGGTCGAAAACCCGGACGGTGTCAACCGGGGCGTGCGCCAGACTACGCTCGACGGCGTGGACGTCCCAGCAGGGGTCATCCCGCTCCAGCGCGATGGTCGGGCGCACGAGATTGTGGTGGTAATGGGTGAGTGCTGAGATGATTCTGCGCCATAGAGTGGGCGCAGCGTGCTATGGGGTCCTTATGCGGCAGAACGAGGTTACTCCTTGATAGGCTCTTAGGGGCCTTCGGCTGTGTGTGCACCAGATACATAGCGATGCCGTAGGATCTCAACGAGGTCTGGGAACGGCTCTGGGAGGGGTCGGTCCTTTGGCGCACCAAGATCAACGACCACAACGGAAAATTGATGGTCGGGACAGGCACACTGGGCCACAAAAGTTACGGCGTCACAGAGGATAGACTGTATTCTGTCTGGAGGTATGCCGCTCGCCAATGCACAGTCGATAAGCGAGTAGAACTGACCCTCCAGATCGATACTGGTGATGGTTTGGGTTTCTGGCGACATGTTCAGTTGTCCCTGAAACTGGCAGGTTGGACAGGCGTACTCCAAGACGGCTGTGCCAGTGTGGGACTCGATGAAAGCCGAATCTGGCAGAACAGTGCCGCAATTTGCGCATTTCCGCGTTTCTTGCTGCTTCATGGCCTTTGCTCCTTCCTGGTAGCAAAGCTGGCGCGCAGCGCTATCGGGCCCTTCGCCACCAGCATCTTTGGGGGTGGGCACGCCGCTGCTGTGCCGGCAGTGTGAGGTGGTTGCACAACCTTGCCCATCGCGCCGCCTCGCTTTCCGCTCCCTACGCGGCACGGTCGCTCGGAGCGCACCTGGATCAGCCCCGTGTGGTTGCGGCAGGGCGCAAGCCGGCGAACACGGCGATCCCCAGGACGAGGCCGTACACCAGGTGCAGCACCGCCGAGATGCCGAACCATTGCGCCAACTCCGCCGCCGTCATCTGCAGGATCAGGGCAGCGGCGACGAGCAGCGGCTGGCTCACGAGCTCGACGTAGAGGATGCCCAGCGCCATCGCCTTCAGCGCTGAGCCTGGCTGCAGCATCGGAACTCGCGCGGCGGCCGCGCCGAACAGCGCTCCAAGGCCAAGGCCAATGAGGTAGTGGAGCAGCACGCCCAGCGGTGCATCACCGGTCAGCGTGAATCCAATGGCGGCAGCGAACCCGGCTGCGGCGTCGCCAATGATGGTGACGGCGAGGCTGGCGGGGGCGCCCATCATCACAAAGAGCCCGGCGCCGCACAGGTCCATCACGAGCGTCCCTGACAGACCGCCGATGAGCCCAACCAGGATGCCCCGGGAGCGCGTGGGGCGGGTCAGGTGCTCCACGCCTAGCTGATGCTGAAACCTCGATTGCACGACGCTCCTCCGACGCCAGGCGACAGGCGCGTCGCCAGGATGCCCGGGCACGCTGCTCCTGCGCCAGCGCGGTCGCACGGCCTGGTCACCTCACAAGCCAAGTTGCTGCCGCCCTGGCGTCATTGCGTCCGACGCTCAAGCAGCGGGTCGAGCCAGGGGCGGAGCATGATGCCCACCCCAAAGATGATCAGCAGGATGGCAACGAACGGCAACTCGAGCCCGAAGAAGCCCCCCACGCCGAAGATGAGCGCGATGGGCCCAAGGGTGACGCTCGTCCCGCTCAGTCTGATCCCGTTGAGATAGCGCACGACGTTGACACCGAGCAGGATCACGCCGGCGACAATCAGCCAGGTGCCCTCAGGCACAGGGCCCTGCGGGGCGAGCCTGAGCAGGCCGATGGTGATGAGAAAGAGGCCCCACCCGTTAGCGAAGCTGGCGCGAAGCGCTATCGCCTCGAGGCGCCGATTCAGCGCCTCCTTCGATTCGTCCTGAAGCGATGTCGTTCGCATTGACGACCTCCTTCATCGACGAGGTAGCTCCTCCACGCGTCTGGTGGAAGGGGATGGAATGCTGTGGGGATGGGGCTGCCAGATGAGAGGTTAGCACAGACGGCTGACGGGAGCAGCGTCCCCTCAGCACCTTGAGTATACGGCGCTAGCGCAGCGGGCGGCGAAAGGAAGGGGCTACGCAGCGGGAGAGTTTCTTCACCCGCGCCGACCGTCTCAAGGAGCACGGGCGGCGCTCACGCCAGGCGACGGTGTGAGCTACAGCGTCCCCACAATAGTGAAAGAAATGGGCTGTCTCTATCAGGAGGACTCATGCGCCGAATACCTGGTTACAGGTTCAGAACGTTGTAATGCGGCTTATCGCCACTTTCCGTGGTGCCGATTCTCGGCACGGCGTGCAGACGCGATCCTACAGAATCGCGAGGCTGTGTTTTCGGCTTGGATCACGGAAAGTGGCGATCAGCCACATTCCTGGTCGTAAGACCCTTTTACGGGTACAATCACCTACTTCTCTACGGCCTCGACCGCCTCGCCGCCCAGGCCGGCCGCATCAACACCCAGCCAGCATGCCGAGCTCACACAGGTGCCCAGGGTGGACATCCCGGTCTACTTCCTCCACGGCAGCTACGATTACACCTGTACCTACCCGGTGGCGCACGCCTACTTCGACCAGCTCCAGGCGCCGGCCAAGGGCTTCGACACCTTCGCGTACTGCGCCCACAGCCCGATGTTCGAGGAGCCCGCGAAGCTCCGGCAGATCATGGAGGTCAACGTGCTCCACGGCAGCAACAGCCTCGCCTGGTCCGCACCCGTCCCGTGAAATCCGCGGTTGACTGCTCAGCGAATCTGCGCGGCCAGCCAGCCGGTGATCGCGGCCAGGGCTGCGGCGTCGAGCACGGTGTCGGCGGCGTTGTACCGGCTCGCAGCGTCGGGCCCGGTGAGCTGCTCGCGGGGCGTGGGCTCGTGCTTGAGTACGTGGTTGGCGTCCTCGGGGTAGACGATGGCGATGTCTGGGCGCTGGGCTGCGAGCGCCGCGAAGACGGCCCCGTCGGCCTGCCAGTCGATCTGGAGATCCTTCTTCCCGATCACAATCAAGGTCGGCACCGTCACCGCTGCGAGCAGCGCGGCCGGGTCGGCCACCCACAGCTCGCGGGCGAAGGGCTGATTGACCGGGGCCGTCAGTCCGAGCAGCAGCATGTGCATCCCCTCCGGCAGGCTCTCATCGATCGGCACCGGCCGCCCGCCGGCGAACTCCGCGGTCAGCGCATCGAAGCGGGCCAGCAATCCGTCGCCACCAGGCGCACCCGCGAGTTGCGCCGCGATCTGGCTGCGCGTCACCGCGCTGATCGGCCGGGCCGGGGCGCCGGTGAGCACCAGTCCCGCGCACGGGAGGGCCGCGGTGTGGAGCTGGTAGTGGAGGGCGTGGATGCAGCCCTCGCTGTTCGCCAGGATGAAGATCCGCCCGGCGTTCACGTCGGGGCGCTGCGCCAGCAGCGCCATGCCACCCGCCAGCTCTGCCTCGTGCCCCTGCATGCTGATTCTGCCCACGAGACGCGGTATGTTCTCCTGTGCATGGGGGCCGGACGCGCGCTTGTCGTAACGCAGGGTGACGAAGCCCGCTGCGGTGAGTTCCCTGGCGAGGAGGGCGGCGCTGCCATTCGTGCCGGGGATGAGCGGGGAGTTCCAGTCACGATCGGTCGGACCGCTACCCGCGACAAGCGCCACCGCCGGGAAGGGGCCATCACCGCGGGGCCGGGTCAGGGTCGCCTCGACCACGATCTCGTCCACCGTCCACGAAACCGGAATGCTGCCTGAAGCTGAGGTCGTCATCGGCATGTGCTCCTTGCTTTGCCGTGGGTCGCGTACTGCTGCACGAGCCGTTCCATCAGAAGCGGACCGCGTCGAGGACCGGGGCGACGCTGCCCTGGTGAGTCATCCTTCCAGCTGCTCCGCCAGCCTGATCAGTGGCTCCGGGCTGCGGAGCACCGGGCCGTGCCCAAAGCAGATCACATGCGGCCGCAGTGCCGCGAGACGCCGGATCGACTCGCGGTGTTGCCGGCGGTCGAGCGTGAAGCCGGCGGGCGGCTCATGCAGGCCGCGGGCCCTGGTCAGCGGGTTCATGTTGACAAGGGCATCGCCGACGATCAGCACCCGGTCGTCCTCGCGCCAGAACGCCAGGTGGCCCGGCGCGTGTCCGGCTGTCTCCAACACGACGAACCCCTCGACCGTATCGCCCTCCTGCAGCGTTCGCTCCACCGGCCAGCCTGGTCCAGCCCCAAAGCGCTGTTGCAACCTCGCCATCAGGCCGGTCGGGTTGGGATAGGCCGTGGTGACCAGGCCGCTTTCGGCGACCTTGCGCTCGGCCGCGCTGCACCAGAGCGGGACGCCGCGCGCTGCAAAGATGGCGGCACTCGCGCCCTGGTGGTCGGGATGGACGTGGGGCAGCTTAACGGTACCACCTGCCGGCTTTCCGCTCCCACGTCCCAGACATCGTCGGGGTTCCGCCGAGCTCGACGATGCCCCGCCAGCGGTAGCTGGCGGGCCAGGTACGAAAGCGGCGCGCCACCCGCGTGAAGAGCGCCATGCTCAAGGGCAGACCGGACGGAGTCCAGGGCTCAGTGACGTCAAGCTCGATCCCAATCCGCCCATCTGCCCGCGCCGTGCGGTAGGAGCCACCCGTGATCGGCACGTGCGCGATCCGCAGCGACCACCGGCCGACGGCGGCGCGCTCGGGGTGGTCGAGCAGGTTGGGGAAGCTGGGCGTGAACGCGACCTCGACTCGCTGGTGCCCCTGGCCGCTGCTCAGGTGGGTGACATGCCCTGCGTCATCGACGCCCACAGACATCCCAGCGACCTCAATCCTCCCCGCTGCCGGCAGCTCTAGCAGCAGCGGGTGGTGGCTGGGAGGATTCAGGATGCCGATCACGGGCGCTGGGACGTAGCGGATGAACCACGTGCGGTGCCCGCGCAGCGGGATCGGGAAGGATGCCGGACGGAGGATGCGATCGCCAATCTGCCCCTCGACCAGCGAGCCTCCCCGGCGCACCAGATCGATCTCGGGCATGTAGACGAGGAAGAGCTGCAGCGGCTGCTTGATGTCCGCGCCCACCGGCGCCAGGAGGGGGAAGCCGCGCTTCCCCTGGGCGTGCTCGGCGATGCGGAGCTCATTCCGGCGCTGCTGGGCATCGGTAAAGGCCACATGGAGGTCCACGCCCTGGTCGGTGATCGCAAAATGTGCTGGCGCGAACGCAGCCTCCGCGAAATCGCCGACGCCAGCGCCGACGACGAAGGTGCTCCGGTCGACATGCACCCCGGGCTGCCAATAGACGTCGACCTTCCCGTCCTTGCGGTAGCGCAGCACGCGCATGCCCGTGCCGTTGATGGCATCGTCGAAGAGTTGCGGCTCGATGGCCTCGAACTCGGGGTCCCCCTGAACGGTCGCGACTAGCAGCCGCTCCATCGGCTCGCGAGCGACCCGGAGGGGCAGCAGGAGCTGACGTGGCGTCTGACCAGGTGTCGTCATCATGTCACCGTATTCTCGTAGGAAGGGCCTGCAATTGTGTGTCGGGTAGCAGGGCGGCGTTGCCGCCGCCCCGCCCCCTAAGAACTGTACGGGCCAGTTTCCCGGCATACAGCTCAAGCCGTTCAAACGCTCGTCTCCGAACGCGGTTTCGCCACGGCCACTCCT
>JAAXUL010001214.1 GCA_013336035.1 Chloroflexales bacterium | reverse complement strand
GTCTGAGCGAGCCGACTCTGCTGATCGTCAACGGCCTGCTGCTGATCTACGTGGTCTGGCTCCTCCTGGCCTCTATCATCTCGCTGCTGGCGCGCCTAAGCGACAGCCTGCGCGCGACCGAGGCCGCCAAGGCCACGCTCGAGCGGCGCGTCGCCGAGCGCACGGCCGAGCTGCGCGAGGCGCTGCGCGAGAACCGCTACCTCGTCACCGCCGTCAACAGCATGGCCGTCGGCATGACGGTCACCGCCCCCCAGGGCCCTGAGCACGGCGTGACCTTCGCCAACGCGGCCTTCACGGCGATCAGCGGCTATAGCGCCGACGATATGGCCGGCAAGAGCTGGCAGGCGCTCCAGACACCGGACACCGACCCCGCCGCCGTAGAGACGCTGCATCGCGCCCTGCTCGCGCAGACCTCGGCGACCATGGTGCTGCAGCTCGTCCGTCGAGATGGGAAGCCCTTCTGGAGCGAGCTGACCGTCAGCCCGGTCCGTGATGAGCAGGGCGTCTTCGCCGGGTTTGTCGGGCTGCACACCGACGTGACCGAGCGCATCGCCGCGGCAGACGCGCTGGCGCAGCAGCTCCGCTTCGCCGAGGCCCTCGCCCACTGCTCGCGCACGCTGCTGACCCAGGGCTCGACGGCCGAGGCCTACCAGGCCGTGCTCGAGCAGGCCCTCGAGATCCTGCGCGTGGCGGTCGAGGGCGACCGGATCACGGTCTATCACTACCCGATCTGGGAGCAGGGCCTCGCGGCTGTCCCGACGTCGCTGCGGCTGCTCGCCGCCGCGAACGCACCCGACCTTCCGCCGCAGCGGCCGGCGACGCCCGAGGTGTTGCTCGACATCCCGGACGAGCTTAACGCGCTCATGATCGCGCGGGGCGCCTTCAACGGCCCCGCGCGCTTCCCGCGGAACCCGCGCTTCCAGGCCTACAACGACGACAACAATATCCAGTCGGTCTGCTTCCTGCCGCTCTTTGTCGAGGATAGGTGGTGGGGCCATATCAGCCTCAACGACCACGCCCGCGCCCGCCACTGGGATGAGACGGTCATCCAGCTGCTGCGCACCGCCGGCGAGATGATCGTGACCTTTACGCGCGGCTGGGAGGCCTCGCGGGCCCTCAGCGCCGCGAAGGAGGCGGCCGAGGGCGCCGACCGGGCCAAGTCGGCCTTCCTGGCGATGATGAGCCACGAGATCCGGACGCCCCTGAACGCTGTGATCGGTATGACCAGCCTGCTGCTCGACAGCGACCTCTCGGCCGAGCAGCGCGAGTTCGCGGGCACGATCAGCACCAGCGGGGGCGCCCTGCTCGCCCTGATCAACGATATCCTCGACCTCTCGCGGATCGAGGCCGGCTATGTCAGCCTCGAGCATCGCTCGTTCAACCTGGCGCTCTGCCTGCAAGAGAGCCTCGGCCTGGTGGCCCATGCCGCGTCGGCCAAGGGGCTGGGGCTGCGCGCCGAGATCGACCCGCTGACCCCGCAGCTTTTCGCCGGCGATATGATCCGGCTGCGCCAGATCGTCGTCAACCTGCTCGCCAACGCGGTCAAGTTCACCCACCGCGGCGAGGTTGTCCTGCGCACGGCCAGCCGCCCCCGGGCTGACGGCACCCACAGCGTGACCATCGCGGTGCGCGACAGCGGGATCGGCATCAGCGCCGAGCAGCAGGCGCGCATCTTCCACCCGTTTGTGCAGGCCGACAGCTCGACCACGCGCCGCTACGGCGGCAGCGGCCTCGGCCTGGCAATCAGCCACCAGCTGGCCGGGCTGATGGGCGGCACCCTGACCGTCGAGAGCGCCCCCGGCGCCGGCTCGACCTTCACGCTCACCGTCCCGCTCGGCCCGCTGATCGATCCGTTTATGCTGCCGGACGCCCCCGAGGCCGGGCATTGGCGCGAGCCGGGCCTGGTCGAGCCGGCGCCCGCGCTCGCCGGCCGGCGGCTGCGCATCCTGATCGTCGAGGACAACCCGGTCAACCAGCAGGTGACGCTACAGCTCATCGAGCACCTCGGCCTGCGGGCCGACCTCGCCGACCATGGCGCCGAGGCGGTCGCGGCGGCCACCGCCCAGCCCTACGACATCGTGCTGATGGATGTGCAGATGCCCGAGCTGGACGGCGAGGAGGCGACCCGTCGCATCAGAGCCATGGGCGCCCGCGTCCACCAGCCCTATATCATCGCCCTGACGGCCCACGCCCTGGCCCAAGACCGCGAGCAGGCCCTCGCGGCGGGCATGGACGACTACCTCACCAAGCCGGTTCAGCTCAGCGATCTGCGCGCCGCCCTCGAGCAGGCTGTCCGCCCTGAGCGGCGTCGGGCTGCAGACGCGCCGCCCGGCGCGCTTGTCCAGCCGCAGATGTCCCCGATCCACTGGCGTACGCTTAGCGAGCTTATGGCGGCGATCGACGCCCCCCCCGCCGAGGCGACGGCCCTGATCCGCGACCTCTTCCGGGCCGAGCTAGGCCGGCAGATCATCACCCTCGCGGCGGCCATCACCGCCGATGACCGGCCGCAGGTGGCGCGGCTCGCCCACACGCTCTGCGGGGCCGCGGGCCAGCTCGGCGCGACCGCGCTCGCCGGCCTGGCCAGGCAGATCGAGCAGTGCGCGCGAGGCGGCGCGGCCCCCGAGCTAGCGCGCCTGGGCGCCGC
>JAAXUL010001213.1 GCA_013336035.1 Chloroflexales bacterium | reverse complement strand
CAGATCTTCCGGTAGTCGTCGATGCGCTCCTGGAAGCGCTCGGTCTGCTGCTGCTGGTCGACCTCCAGCCAGTACTTGATCAGCCTGACGCCCGAGGCGATGATCGCGTTCTCGACATAGGGCACCTGCTTCAGGAAGCTGCGCACCTGCTCATCGCTGGCGAAGCCCATCACGCGCTCGACCCCGGCGCGGTTGTACCAGCTGCGGTCGAAGATCACCACCTCGCCGGCCGCGGGCAGGTGGCCGAGGTAGCGCTGGACGTACATCTGGGATTTCTCGCGCTCGGTGGGCGCGGGCAGGGCGATCACGCGGAAGACGCGCGGGCTGGTCCGCTCGGTGATGCGCTTGATGATGCCGCCCTTGCCGGCCGCGTCGCGCCCCTCGAACAGCACGCAGATCTTGGCCCCGGTGTGCCTGACCCACTCCTGGAGCTTGACCAGCTCGACCTGGAGCGGCTCGAGGGCCCGCTCGAACTCCTTGCGGCTCATGGGCTCCAGGGCCGCCACAGCGGCCTCACCCCTGCCATTTGACGCGACGAGGTCTTTGCCCTTGCGCTTCTTCGCTTTCTGGTTATCGCCTTTGGCCACCGTGGGTTCCTTTCTCATGTGGCGTGCGAAGGGGCCGAACCCCTCCACAGCTCCCCGCTATTTGAGCGCGATGCGCAGCTGCTCGGCCAGATCGGGGTCGAGGGTGGTCTGCGCGATCTGGCCTGAGTAGGGCTCGAAGGCCTCGCGGATGGCGGCGGGGTGGTACTGGTTCACGACGAGGAAGATGGCCGAGGCGCCGGGCTGCAGCTGCTCGGCGGTGTCTTTGACGAACTGCTTCTCGACGCCGCGGTCGAGCAGCTTGGCGATCAGGGCGCCGCCGGCGGCGCCGATGGCCAGCCCGAGGCCCGGCAGCGCAAAGCTGAAGAGCAGCCCGACCATGCTGCCGACGCCGGCCCCGACCTTCATGCTGCGCTCGCCCTCGTTCTTAATATGGAGCTTCCCACCGGCGTCCTTGCTGACAACCGCCGCGTCCTCGACAACCATCAATCCATCACGCTGGATGCGCCTGATCGCCTCGCGGGCCGCCTGCGCCTGCTCAGGGCTGTCGAACGTGACTACAATCAGCTCACTCATGGCTACGCTCCTCCCATTAGGGTTCCCGCACGGTAGGCTCACAGTACCGCGGCGCTGGCCCGGCTGCATCATGCCCACGGAGCGTTTGTGGTCGCTCACCTGGATCAACCCGAGATCGTCCATCCCGATCATTGGCGGCGTAGACGAAAAGATAGCCGCCGGCGACCAGCTCACTGAGCCCACCCCACAAGGCTGCGCGAAGCATAGGGCACCTTCCATCTTTGCCTGCGCTGCTCAGGCCTCGAGCCGGTCAATCGCATCGTCGAGATCGGCCACGATCGCCGCGAGCAACGCCCTGCGCTCAGTCGTGGCCGTGGCGCCCCGTGTCGTCAGCAGGTTGCGGATGGAGGCCAGGCCGTTCTGCAGCAGGTGCTGAATGTCCACGACGTCATGCTCGGCTACGAGGTAGTCGAACACGGCGTCTATAGTGCGCACGGTCAGGTTCTCGCGACCGAGCACGGCGAGGGCGCCATCGCGCTCGAGCGTCGCCCGCGCGGGCGCGCTCAGCTCGGTCAGCACCAGCCTGATCACCCGGCCCCGCAGGTCCTCGCAGAGCTCGCGCAGCACGGCGACGCTGGGCGCGTCGAGGTCGTGGGTGGCGCTGAGGTCGAGCACCACCCGCCTGATCGGCGGCGCGCTGCGCTGCACCTGCGCGATCACCGCGTCGTGCAGCGCGCCAGCGTTGGCGAAGAACATCCCGGCGTTGGGCCGGGCCACCAGCAGCCCCGGCACCGTCTCGGCCTCGGGGCGTTCGCGCACATCGACCAGGATGAGGCGGCCCGGCGTGCGGCCCAGCACGACCAGGTCCGGCGTCCCCGCGTTCCAGACCAGGGCGATCAGCGAGACGACGACCGCGATCAGCAGGGCGGTGAGCGCGCCAAAGGTCAGGGCCCCGAGCAGGGCGACCAGCGCGAGCACGAAGTCGCTCCGGTGCGTCCGAAAGAGGCTCCGCAGCTTGGCGAGGTTGACCATGCGCACGACCTCGACCACGACGATCGCGCCCAGGGTCGCCGCGGGCAGGTTGCGAAAGAGCGGCATCAGAAAGAGCACGACGACAATGGTCGCGGCGGCCGCGATCAGCCCCGACAGCTGGCTGTGGGCGCCGGCGAGCTCGTTGCCGGCCGACTTCGAGATGCTGGAGCCGATCGGGAAGGTCTGAAACAGGCCGGCGCCGAGGTTCGCCGCGCCCAGGCCGAGTAGCTCACGGTCCGGCTCGATATCATAGTTATGCCTGGTGGCAAAGCCGCGGGCCGGGCCGATCGCCTCGGCGAAGCCGAGCAGCGCGATGGCGGCGGCCCCGGGCAGCAGGCCCAGGGCGTCGTCGAGCGTGATCGCCGGCAGCCGGGGCGGCACGAAGCCGGCCGGGATCACGCCGACGATCTGGACGCCGGCCGGCCCCAGGTCGAAGAGCCGGGAGAGCGCGATGCCGAACGCGAGGACTACGAGGGCGGCCGGTAGCCGGTGGAAGAAGTGCTCGAGCGCGAGCAGCAGGACGAGGCAGAGCCCGCCGACGATCAGGGTCGG
>JAAXUL010000413.1 GCA_013336035.1 Chloroflexales bacterium | reverse complement strand
GCCGCAGGCCCCCGCGCCCCGGCAGCGGGCAGCGGGCAGCGGCTGAAAGCGTAACTCGGTTACGAACCTAAGGTGCGTGGACCCGCTGGCGCAGGATCGCCTTGACGAGCCACAGCACGAGAAACGAGACGGCGAGCAGGATCAGGGCCAGGGTCAGGGCCAGGTCGAGGTCGAGCTCGAAGCCCAGGTAGATCGCCAGAGGCATGGTCTGGGTACGCCCGGGGAAGTTGCCCGCGAAGATGATCGTGGCGCCGAACTCGCCCAGGGCGCGCGCCCAGCTCATTACTAGCCCGCCCAGCAGCACCGGCCAGGCCAGGGGCAGCGTGATCAAGCGAAAGACCTGCAGTGGCGAGGCCCCATCGATCGCAGCGGCCTGCTCGAGCTCGCGCTCGATGCCGGCGAAGCCGGCCACGGCGGTCTTGATGTAGAAGGGCGCGGCCACGAATACCTGCGCCATCACCACCGCCACCGTGGTGAAGGCGATCTGGAGGCCGGCCGCGTCGAGCGAGGCGCCGATCAAGCCCCGCCGCCCAAAGGCGATCAGCAGGGCGATCCCGGCGACCGAGGGCGGCAGCACCATCGGCAGCTCGACCAGGGTGTCGAGCAGGCTGCGCCCGCGGAAGCGCCGCCGCGCCAGCAGGAAGGCCAGCGGCGTGCCCAGCCCCAGCGCCAGCGCCGTGCACCAGGTCGTGGTCGTGATGCTCAGCCAGATCGCCTGGCCCACCTCGGGGTTGGCGAACTGGGCCAGGATCGCGGCGATATCGACGCGGGCGATCATGGCCAGGAGGGGGATGAGCAGGTAGGCCAGCATGGGCAGGCTGGCCAGCACTAGGCCCAGCGTGGTGAGCGGGAGTGGGCGCCTGCGCCCTTCGATCTCGGCGCGCTGAGCGGTCGTCGTGCGCTCCATCAGTCGCTCCAGACCTGGGGCACCTGACGCGGATCGGTCAGGTGCCCCACATGGCTCGCCCCTAGGGCAGGCTGAAGCCGTACTTCGCCAGGACGAGCCGCGAGTCTCCGACGAAGACGAAGCTCACAAACTTCTGGGCCAAGTCTGGCTGCTTGGCGTCGCTGATCGGCGCGATCGGGTAGCTGTCGAGGGTATACTGGCCGACGGGGACGGCCTTGGCCGCCAGCACCAGCTTGAGCCCCGGCTTTGCCAGATCCTGCAGCGTGGTAATGCGCGCGCGATTGTCCTGCGGCGTGATCACCACCAGGCGGTTCTGCACAAAGGTCTTCGCCACATCCTTGGCCACCCGGTTGGCCGTCGCCGCCACCGTCATCTGGGTGGCGTTGGCCGAGGCGAAGACATCGGCGGGCGCGCCCTGCCCCAGCTGCGCGGCCAGCTGCTGCGAGCCGGCGAAGTTAAAGGTGACCTTGACCCCGGGATTCGCCTTCTCGAAGCTGCGCCCAATCTCTTTGAAGGCGTCGGTGAGCGAGGCGGCGGCGAAGACGGTCAGCTCGGTGGGGCCCTGGGCGGCCGGGGCAGCCAGCGCCGCCGGCGGGGTGACGCCGCCAGGCAGGTCGATCAGGGCCAGGAGGAGGCTGAGCAAGGCGAGTGGGCGGAGGCGACGCATCACGGAAGTTCCTTTCACCCAAAGAATGAATACGATGAGCGACTGGCATACGGACCCGCAGCCAGTACAACCATGGCGATACGGCAGCGTTCTGCCCTCCTAGACAAGCATCCCCACTGATACGTGCCCTGACCGTCGCTTGACTGATTGGCCGACCCAAACGTATACTTGGCCTAATCATTCAATAAATGCTGATGTGCTGAGTATAAATTCGAGCGTGGCCCCTGTCAAGGCAACGGCGCCGATGCCAGGTGGACGGTCGGGTCGGCCCCCAGGCGGCAGAGGCGCGTACCGCGCGCAATGTTTGTAGCAGGATGTGTCCGGTGGCCGGGAAGCAGACTCTTTCACGACGGCGCGTATTGCAGGCAGCAGCGGGGGTCGGGGGCGGCGTGGCCGCCGCGAGCTTCGCGCAGCTCTTCGGGCTGCGGACCGCCCACGCGCAGCTCCAGGATGCCCAGGACACGCCCCAGACTATCCTGAACCTGGCCGCGACCGCAGAAGCGCTCGCGATCACGTGTTATACCAGACCATCGCTGGGAACCCCCTGGGGCTGAGCGATGCGGCCCTGAGCTATCTCACGCTCGCGCTCACCGCCGAGCAGGCCCACCTCAGCTTCCTCCAGTCCCTTGGGGGCGAGGCCCTGGCGACGAACTTCTATGTCCCCGAGCAGTTCCTGAGCGACAAGACCGTCAACGTCACCACCTGCGCAGCCGCCGAGATCGCCTTCGCCGGGGCCTACCTGGCGGCGACGCGGCGCTTCGCCGAGCTCGGCGAGCCGCGCCTGGCCGCGACGATGGCCCAGCACGCCGCGAGCGAGGTCGAGCACCTGACCCTCGTACGGCTCTGCGTGAGCAGCCGCTCCACGGCTACGAGGTCTACCAGCGCCTGATTGCCCCCGAGGCCCTTGGCGCGGTCTGGCCGCTCAAGCAGAGCCAGTTCTATGCCCTGGCGACCCGCCTCGAGGAGGAGGGCTACCTCACCGTCACCCTCGAGCCCCGCGGCGCGCTCCCGCCCCGCAAGGTGCTGCAGGTGACCCCCGCCGGGGCGATCGCCTTCACCGTCTGGCTCTCGACGCCTAGCGAGCCCGGCGACGACACCCAGCGCGAGTTCCTAGTCCGCCTGTACTTCGCGCGGCAGCTTGGCCCGGCGACGCTCCACCGGCTGCTGCTGGGCCAGCGCCAGCAGCACCGCGCCCGGCTGCACCAGCTCCGCCACGAGCTGCACGAGCAGGTCGCGCCGCACTCGTACCCCTGGCTCGTGGGCCAGTGGCAGGTCCGCCAGACCGAGGCGATCCTCGACTGGCTCGACACCTTCAGCGCGCCGCCGCAGCTCGCGCCCGGGGTGACCTACCCCATCGCCGTGCTCGCCGACAGCCCGGCCGCCGCGCTGGCCCAGCAGTTTGTGGCCTTTGTCTGCGGGCCGACCGGCCAGGCCCTGCTGGCCCGCTGCGGTACTGCACAACGTGGTCTACTACGCCGAAACGGTCACCGGCGTCCTCTCAAAGGTTGTGCAGGGCGAGGTGGACGCGGGCATTGTCTTCACCTCGGACTATCATCGCGCGGCCGGCGAGATCCAGGTCGCGGTCGTGCCGCCCCTGCGGTAGCGTGCCAGGCACCGCATGGGCGGCTTTCAGGAGGAATGGATGAGCATCGAGCTCCACGGCGCGCGGCACCACCGCCTGTTCTCCATGCTGGCCTGGCGCAAGCTGCTCGAGCTGGCGCGGCAGTACGGCTGGGAGCCCAGCAGCGATCCCGGGCCTGATCTGGCCGACAACGCTGCGGGCGCGAGCGACTGGGCTCCAGGCCGCCGGCAGATCGGCCCGGCCGATGCCGCCGAGCTGGCGGATGCCCTGGCCTGTGCCCTACCGCACGTCCCACCCTACGAGGTCACCGTGATCAAGCGCCGGCCCCTCGCCGGCTCAGCGGGCCTCACGGCGCTCGCGGACGCGACGGGGGCGCGCATGTGGAGCCCGGACCCCGGCGCGGAGCCGATCGAGTTCTTTAGCGGGCGGCTCTGCGCCAGCACCTCTGGGAAGTGATCGCCCTCGCCCGCGCCGGCGCCTTCACCATTGTCTGTCGCGAGCGACGCGTGCCTCAGCCCGCCGGGCCGGAGGTGCGCCTGCTGCGGTCACGGTCAGCACCATGCCCACCAGGCCGCCCAGGTACGGGATGAACTCGAGCAGCCCCGCGACCACGCCAATCTGCACGCCGTAGGGCACGCCGAAGATCAGAGCGAGCCCGGTGGTCAGGCCGCGCGAGAGGCCGCGCCGCGCGAGAGTATCAGCCAGCGGGCTGATCAGCAGCGCCAGAAAGGCCGTCACGAGCAGGAGCAGAAACACTGGTCACACATTCGCTTCACCGCGCTGCGCGCCGCACGCTCGGGTTGTAGCACAGGGGCGCGTTCGCCGCATCCCCCATGTGGATGAGCAGGGGGCGATCTCGCCGGGCTATGCAGGAACGCATCATCTGCATCTCGTGACCAGGGCGCAGTTCCGATACAACTAAGCATGTTCAGGCTCTCTCTGTAGCTTGGGCACGGCCATTCAAGTAGCTCAGTGCACAGGAGTCTGCGATAGCTGCCATTACCTCTGCGGCATCCAAACGGCACTTTACGTCTCCCTCTGCCTACACGCTCCTGGCTCTGCTCATCGTCGTGGTGGCGGGGCTGACGTTCTTTATATCGGCCGGCCGGTATGATCTGGACGCCAGCGGGGCGCCCATCCCCGGCTCGTACCATCGCGTCGAGCCCAACCCCCAGCGCCTGCGCGACGCAGTGCTCGCCCCGATCGATGGGATGAATGGCTTCCAGGCTGAGGACGGCTCGGTCGACCGCTTCGCCACCGGGATCGCCTCCGGCTTCGCCGGCATCCCCCTTGGCGACGGCATCATCACGGGCGGCCTCGCGATCGGGCGGGCGCCCATCGCCACCTGGTGGCGTTTCGTCCTACCGCTGGTTGGGATGCTGGCCGTGATGATCATGGCCATGGCCGTGCTGGCGGTGGGCGTCTTCATAGGGGCGTAGCGACCCTTTCGCTCAGAAGGGCGCGTCACAATGGCGTGGCGCGCCTCGCCCTATTTTATAGACGCGCAAGGAGCCCGTCATGGACATTGAGCGCAGCGCGGAAACCAAGATCCGGCCGCCATCTACGCTGGACGCCTTGATCCCGCTCGGCTTCATGATCGGCCTGCTGGCCCTTTCGATCGTCATGTTTGGGATTGAGGCCTCACTTGGGCCGCTCCAGGTGGCGCTCTTTATGAGCGCCGTCGTCGCCGGGGTGGTCGCGCATAAGAACGGGCATACCTGGGATGTGCTTGGCCAGGAGATCGTCAAGGGGATCTCGCTGGCGATGTCGGCGATCATGATCCTGCTAATGGTCGGGGCGCTGATCGGCGTCTGGCAGATGTCCGGGACGATCGCGACGATCGTCTACTACGGCATCAAGTACATCAACCCGAGCTGGTTCTACCTGGCGGTTGCCCTGATCACCGGCCTGGTCGGCCTGGTGACGGGCAGCTCGTGGACGACGGCCGCTACGATCGGGGTGGCGTTCATCGGGATCAGCCGGGCGATCGGCGCTGACCCGGCGATCACCGCCGGGGCGATCATCTCGGGCGCATACTTTGGCGACAAGATGACGCCGCTGTCTGAGACCACGATCCTCACCCCGCAGATCGTGGGCAGCAATGTCTACGCCCATATTCGTAGCCTGAGCAAGGCCACCGTCCCGGCCTACCTGATCACGCTGGCGATCTTTTTTCTGATCGGCAAGAATCAGGAGATCAGCGCCCCACCGGTGGACACGGCCCAGGTCCTGGCCGTGCTCGATTCGGCCTACTATATCTCGCTGTGGAACCTGCTGCCGATGCTGGTCCTGGTGCTGCTGGGCCTGCGCAAATACCCGGCGTTTCTCTCCATTCTGATCGGAGCCCTGACAGGCGCGCTCGTGGCCGTGGTGCTTCAGCCCCAGGTGGTGCTGCAATTCGCCAACGATCCGGCGCTGAGCGCCCCGCTGGCCCTGCTCAAAGGGGTCTGGATGGCGATGGCGAACGGCTTCATCTCCTCGACCGGCGTCGCGCCAGTTGACCAGCTCTTCACCGGCGGTGGCATGAGCAGCATGCTGCTGACGGTCTGGCTGATCTTAGGGGCGATGTCGTTCGGCGCGGTCATGGATTTCGCCGGGTTTAATAAGCGACTGATCGACCCCGTGATCGGCCGGGTCAAATCGGTCGGCAGCACGATTGCCACCGTTATGCTCACCTCAGTCGGGCTGAATATTGTCGCCGGCGACCAGTACATCGCGATCGTCCTGCCGGCGCGTATGTTCATGGTCGAGTTCCGCAAGCGTGGAATCCACCCTGAGACCCTGGCAACAGCGGTGGAGAATGCGGGGACGGTGACCTCCCCGCTGATCCCGTGGAACTCGTGCGGCGCCTATATGTCGGCCGCCCTGGGCGTGTCCACCTTTGTGTACTTCCCTTACTGTATCTTCAACTTTCTCAACTTCTTCCTGGGACTGATCTACGGCTTCGCGGGCATCAACATTCAGCGCCTGGATCCGACAGAGCCGCTCGCCGCGACGCCCGGAGAGACCGCGTCCCTGGTCGCCCAGGAGAAGTAGATAGGGCGAGCAGCGCCGTGCTGAGTAAGCGGCCGGCCATTGTCCTGGTGTTGCATAGAATCCTCTGTGGCGTTGACAAGCCGGCGGCAAGACGGCGCTGCGCCAGCGGCGCGAGGACCAACCGCGCCCGCTGGGTTTGACTCTCGTCTTCTCGGACGGGCCGCCGCCCCTCGCAGCGGATCAGCGGCCGAGCACCCAAGGGATCAGGCTAAAACGCTCTTGGTGCGCGATGCTGAGCAAGCCCTTTTTCGATGTAATGAAGCTATACCTTTGCTGCGCTCTCCGAGGGCGCTGCTTTATCGGCTACAGATCCAGGAGGAGACTATGGGCTGCCTGTTCGCGCTATTCGCCGGATGCTTCCCGCGCCTCGCCACCATGTTCATCTGGCTGGCCCGGCCGAGCCTCTTCGAGGCCGCCTTTGGCGGCAGCTGGTTCTGGCCGCTGCTCGGCATCATCTTCCTGCCGTTCAGCACCTTAATGTACGTGCTGCTCTGGTCGCCGGTCGGGCTCGTCGGGTGGGACTGGTTCTGGCTGATCCTGGCCGTCGTCCTCGACATCACGCACTATGCCGGCTCGCTCTACGGCGGCCGCGAACGCATCCCAGGCTATTCCACCCGCGCTACCGTGTAGCTCGCTCGACGACACCAGGCGCCTTCAGCGCAAGGGATGAGGACCGGGCATCAAGCTATTACGGAGACAGGCGCCTGCCCTGGATTGAAGGGAGCACTCACGTGTCGCAGCATAGTACTGATGGGCAGTCCGGTATGCAGCGTGCCAAAGTACCGGCGAAGAACGGCGCGCGCCCGCTGGCGCCATGGTTTACACCATTTGCGCTCTGGGAGTATCTGATCGACGCGAATCAGCGCAGCCTGCTCTTCTGGGACACCATGCGCCAGCGCGGCAACCAG
>JAAXUL010000412.1 GCA_013336035.1 Chloroflexales bacterium | reverse complement strand
CTCGCGGGCCAGCCCCAGGGCCGACTCGTGGAAGGCGGCGGCCGCTATCGGCCCGTCGAGGTCGCGCACGAACTCGCCGGCGCTGATCAGCACGTCGACGCGCAGGGCCAGCCTGGAGCGTAGCCGCTCGTGGGCCGCCCGGTCGCCCAGGGGCGCGCGCAGCTGGGCGATTGGCAGGCCGCCCGCCGAGCGGGCGATGGCCGCCTGGAGCCACCCGTAGCCCTCGCGAAGCTGCCCGCGGCCCCACCAGTAGCGGGCTAGGGCCGTTGTCAGGCGCAGCGCCGGCTCGGGGTCGTCGCCTGTGGTCGGGTCCATCAGGGTGGCGAGGGCGGCCCACAGGTTGCCCTGCTCGGCGTCGAGGCGCGCCAGCCAGGCTCGTGGGTTGCCACCCGCCAGGCCCCGCGCCGCTCGCTCGGCTAGCTCGACATAATAAATAGCGTGGCGTTGTCGCAGGGCGGGCCCCTCGCCGCTGGCGGCGAGCAGATCAGCGGCGTACTCGCGGATGGTCTCGAGCATGCTGAAGCGGGGCTCGTCCTCGTCGCCCGCGGGCGCGATCAGACTCTCGTCGGCCAGGGCCGCCAGCGGGTCGAAGGTTGGGCGCTCTGGCTCGTCGGCGCACACAGCCTCGACGGCCTCGAGCGTGAAGCTGCCGGCGAAGGTGGCGAGGCGCCGGAAGAGGCGCTGCTCGCCGGGTGTCAGCAGGTCGTAGCTCCACCCGATCGCGTCGCGCAGGGTCTGGTGGCGCGCCGGCAGGTCGCGCGGGCCGCCAGTGAGCAGGGCGAGGCGCCGATCCATGCGCGCGAGCAGGGCCGCCGGGGGCAGCATACGGGTGCGTGCGGCCGCCAGCTCGATCGCAAGCGGCAGCCCGTCGAGGCAGCGGCAGATAGCCGCCACCGTGGCCGCGTTCTCGGCGCTCAGGACAAAGTCGGGTCGCACCGCCCGCGCCCGGTCGACGAAGAGCCGCACCGCCGGCGCGTCGTCGGCCCGCGCTCCCTCGGGCGGCAGCGCCAGGGGCGCCACGGGGAACTCTTGCTCGCCGCTGATACGCAGGGCCGCACGGCTGGTCACCAGCAGACGCAGACCCTCTGTCTCGGCGAGCAGGGCCGCGATCTGGGGCGCGGCGGCCGCCAGGTGCTCGAAATTGTCGAGGACCAGCAGCGTGGCGCGCTGGCGCAGGTGTTGCACCAGGTTCTCGTACGAGCCGCGGGCCCCCTGGTCGCGCAGGCCGAGGGCCTGGACAATAGCTGGCAGCACGCCGTCGGCGCGCCGGATGTTGGCCAGGGCGACCAGGGCGACCCCATCGGCGAATCTGCCCGCGACCTCCCCGGCGACCTCGAGGGCCAGGCGGGTCTTGCCGGCGCCGCCAGGGCCGGTCAGCGGCAGCAGCCGGCCCTGGCCAAGCAGATCTGCGACGGCGCTACGCTCACGCTCGCGGCCCACGAAGCTGCTCGCCACCCTTGGCAGGCCGATCTTCGGCTCCACGCTGGCTCCTTCGAAAGCTGGCCCCTGATCGCTGTGACTCTACCAGGCTCGGGGCGCCCGCCGCATCCCTCGTAAGATGCATTCTATGGTAGATCATCCCTCGCCAAAAGGAAACCGCCCCGGCCCGCCTCGGGGAACCCTCACGGTCGCTTTGGCGTCTACTCCCCATGGCCCTGGTAGGGGGGTTCTGATCTGCCGCGCGCTTCTATCGCCGCCGTGAGAGAAAGCAAGCTATGTACTATCTCATTCGCCCCATGATCGCCGTGTTGCTGCTAGCGACGCTGATGGCCTGTGGCGCCAGGCCTCCGGGCGCCGCATCGAGCGAGCCCACCGCTGCCGCCGCGCCGCCCACCGCTATGCCCGCCCAGGAGAGCGCCATGCCTAGCTCAGACGACGGCATAAGTCAGCAGCCTACAGCGAGTCTGCCGCCGCTCGACCGCACCAGCCGGCCCGCGCCTTCCGTCGAGCGCGTGCCGACCGCCGACCGGGCGGACGCCGTCACGGATGAGGTGCCGCAGGACCTGCTCGACAAGATCATCGCCGACGCGGCACAGCGTAGCGGGGTCGCTAAGGACCAGATCATTGTGCAGGTCGGCCAGGCCATCGAGTGGCCCGACAGCTCGCTCGGCTGCGCGCAGCCGGGTGTGATGTATATGCAGGTCATTACGCCCGGCTACAAGGTAGTGCTCGACGCTGGCGGCGTGGCCTACGACTACCACGCCGACGAGCACGGCCTCTTCGTGCTCTGCCAGTAGGGCGAAAAACACCAGGCCCAGATAGGAGCGCTATCTGGCCCTGGGCCGATCGAGCGGGTGAGCGCGGGCGCCTCACAGAGCGTCGGCGCTCGTATGGCAATACGGCAAGAAGCCGTAGGCCCCGCGACTCCCGCCGCGGGAGCGGCGATGAGCGTAACTCGGTTACGAACTTCATCCTGCATCACAGACGAGAGAAGCTCGTCACCGTCACCCCAGCCTCGGCGAGCCCCCGGCGCAAGTGGGCGGCCCGTGTGGCGGCGCCGGGGGTGTCGCCGTGGATGCACAGCGTGTCGGCGGCGATGGGGAGGTAGGCGCCCTCGGGGCTGAGCGTGTGGCCGGCGACGATATTCAGGGCCTGGGCCAGATTGGCCGCGGGATCAAGGATGAGCGCGCCGGGCGTGCCGCGCGCCAGCAGGGTGCCATCGGCCGCGTAGCCACGGTCGGCGAAGGCCTCGTGGGCCACGCGCAGGCCCGCCATCTGGCCCGCGGCGATCAGCTGCGAGCCCGCCAGCCCTACCAGCACTAGATCGCGGCTGAAGGCGGCCACAGCCCGGGCGATCGCCGCGGCCACGGCCGGTGTGATGGCGGCCACGTTATAGAGGGCCCCGTGGGGCTTCACGTGGCGCAGCTCCACCCCCTCGGCGCGGGCGACGGCGTAGAGGGCGCCGATCTGGGCCAAAACCGAGGCCTCGATCTCCTCGGGGGCCATAGGCAGCGCCCGCCGCCCAAAGCCCTGCAGGTCAGGAAAGCCCGGGTGGGCGCCCACGGTCACCCCCAGATCGTGGCAGAGACGCACGGTGCGGCGCATAACCGTTGGGTCGCCGGCGTGGCCCCCGCAGGCCACATTGGCCGAGGTGACGTGGGGCAGCACCGCCGCGTCATCGCCCATGCTCCAGGCGCCGAAGCCCTCGCCGCAGTCACAGTTCAGGTCGATCGTCAGCATGGGGCTATTGTACCGCAGGGCTGATCCTTGCCGGCGTCCTTTGGTCGAGCAGTTGAGATAGTTGCGCATCGAACTGTCGCGGTTAATAAAATCTTCCCTATATGTTATTAATCTCCATCTCTGGATAACAAGCAAGTGTGTTATCATTGCCCCGTGCGAAACGTTCTGTCCGGCGATGTGGCAGCGGAGCTCGTTTCGACGTAGCTAGGAGGAACGCATGCAGTTCCCGGATTACATCAAACATGCGCGTCTTAAGGACTGGATCGGCGAGATGGTGGCCCTTTGCCAGCCTGACCAGGTCCACTTCTGTGATGGCTCGCAAGAGGAGTACGACACCCTCTGCAACCAGATGGTCGAGTCGGGCACCTTTATCCGCCTGAATTCCGAGAAACGACCGAATAGCTTTCTTGCGCGCTCCGATCCCAGCGATGTCGCCCGTGTCGAGGACCGGACCTATATTTGCTCGGTCTCCAAGAACGACGCCGGCCCGACGAATAACTGGATGGCCCCTAAGGAGATGAAGGAGACGCTGACCCCGCTCTTCAGTGGCAGTATGCGGGGCCGCACGCTCTACGTCATCCCCTTCAGCATGGGCCCCCTCGGCTCGCCGATCGCCCACATCGGCATCCAGCTGACCGACTCGCCCTATGTGGTTGTCAATATGCAGCTTATGACCCGTATGGGCAAGGCTGTCTACGATATCCTCGGCGCCGATGGCGAGTTTATCCCCTGTATGCACACGGTGGGCGCGCCCCTCGAGCCCGGCCAGAAGGATGTCGCCTGGCCCTGCAACCCGACCACCAAGTATATCGTGCACTTCCCCGAGGAGCGCTCGATCTGGTCGTACGGGTCGGGCTACGGCGGCAACGCCCTGCTCGGCAAGAAGTGCTTCGCCCTGCGCATCGCCTCGGTGATGGCCCGCCAGGAGGGCTGGCTCGCCGAGCACATGCTCATCCTGGGCGTGAAGGAGCCCAGCGGCCGCAAGACCTACGTGGCCGCCGCCTTCCCCTCGGCCTGCGGGAAGACCAACTTCGCTATGCTCGTGCCCCCCAAGGCGTTCCAGGAAGATGGCTGGGAGGTCACGACGGTCGGCGACGATATCGCCTGGATCAAGCCAGACCCCGACGGCAAGCTCTACGCGATCAACCCCGAGGCCGGCTACTTCGGCGTCGCGCCGGGCACGTCGTATGATACGAACCCCAGCGCGATGGCTAGCTGCGCGAAGGATACGATCTTCACGAACGTCGGCCTGACCGATGACGGCGATGTCTGGTGGGAGGGCATGAGCAAAGAGAAGCCCGCCCACCTGATCGACTGGAAGGGCAAGGACTGGACGCCCGAGAGCACCACGCCGGCCGCCCACCCCAACGCCCGCTTCACCGCGCCGGCCCGCAACAACCCCGTGATCGACCCCGCCTGGGACGACGCCAAGGGCGTGCCGATCAACGCGTTTATCTTCGGCGGGCGCCGCAGCGGCACCGTGCCCCTGGTCTACCAGGCCTTCAACTGGAACTACGGCGTCTACCTCGCCGCCACGATGGGCTCCGAGACCACCGCCGCCGCCTTCGGCGCGCAGGGCGTGGTGCGCCGCGACCCCTTCGCCATGCTGCCCTTCTGCGGCTACCATATGGGCGACTACTTCAACCACTGGCTGCAGTTCGGCCGCGAGATCTACAACCCGCCGCGCATCTTCGGCGTCAACTGGTTCCGCAAGGACGAGAACGGCAAGTTCGCCTGGCCCGGCTTCGGCGATAATATGCGCGTCCTCAAGTGGATCGTGCAGCGCTCGCACGGCGAGGCCTTCAGCGTCGAGAGCCCGATCGGCTGGATCCCCAACTACGAGCACCTTGACTGGCGTGGGCTCAACTTCAGCCGCGAGCAGTTCGACAAGGTGATGTCTCTGAGCCTCACCGACTGGCAGCAGGAGATCCTGCTCCACGAGGAGCTGTTCATCAAGCTCTACGACCGGCTGCCCAAAGAGATGATCAATGTGCGCGACCTGATCCTCTCGAGCCTCTGGCGCACGCCCACCAATTGGGGCCCCACAGGCGAGTAAGCCCGCAAGTCTGTGCCCCCTTGCCCCCTCCCCCTCTCTCGCACCGCGAGGGAGGGGGGCCATATTCAGACCCTGCCCCCCTGTTTTGCGTATGGCTCCCTGATGATCCATATGCTGCAGCCGATGTCGCCCCTTGCCCGGCCCGGCACGGTATGCTACAATTGGCGCGTTATGGTGCTACAGGTTGCGGTTCTGTGCCCGCAGATACGGCGCGCCGATCCGCGCAAGAGTCGCCTCCGCACCGTTTGTATAGACAGGTGCGCCTGCGGTCTGCTTAAGATTGCCCGTCTTCTGCCTAAGGGGAGTTAGGAGCCACGTTATGCCCGATGTCTCCGGCCGAAACCCGGCGATCGTTCTTGTCGAGGATGAGCCCGACATCCTGATCATACTTCACCGGCTTATGCGCGATCTGACCGGCGGCTACGACATCGTCACCGTCAATGGCGGGGCCGACGCGCTGGCCCAGATTGCCCTTCGCCCAGTTCCTCTGGTCATCACCGACTATAATATGCCCGGGATGAACGGCCTCCAGCTCGCCGCCGCGATCAAGGAGACCTCGCCTGACACCCGGGTTGTGATGATCACCGCCTATGCCACCCCTGAGCTCGAGAAGAAGGCTCGCGAGCAGCGCGTAGACTACTACCTGCCCAAGCCCTTTCCCCTCGACCGCCTCGAGCAGATCGTCCGCGATGTCTTGAAGTAGGGATCGTCAGTTTTCTGTCACATCGCTCTCATTGCCCCCGCCGCGCGGCTGCCGGTAGGATGCCCAGGCGTACCGCGCTTGACGGAGGGCCCCGATGACTGATCTGACGAATGTTTTCCCCACAATCCTACTAGGTGTGATGATAATCCTGACCCTCATCCTGCTGCCGCTGCTCAACGACGAGGCGGCCCCGCGCCGCGATGAGCGTCAGCGCACCGACGAGATCCGCCTCCCCGTTAGCATGAACGATGATGGCTGAGGGTAAGGGCGCCGCGGCCCACCCGGCCCATTGTCCTCATCGCCCATCGCCTATGACCTGGCGCGCCAGCGCGATTGCCTCCTCCAGGGTCGTCACTTCGCCCGCCGCCTGCGCTTCACCGATCTCGCGCAATAGCTCGCCCACCAGCGGCCCCGGAGCGATGCCAAGGGCCTCCATCAGGCTGTGGCCGTTCACCAGGGGCGCCCGCCGCTCGGGCTGCGGCAGATAGTAGGCCGCGAGCATCTCCGCGACCCAGGCCAGGTGGGCCGCCCACCCCGCCGTATCAATGTTTGGCCCGCGCGTCGCCAGATGGTCGGCCAGCTCGTGCAGCAGCACGTCGGGCCCGGCGTCCCCAAGGTCGCGGAAGAGACGTGTCACCGCCCGCGTGGTGACCACCTCGCTGGTCCGCAGTTGGCCGGGGCGCATGTGCTCGCGCACCACCAGGGCCACGTAGGCCCCGTCCTGGCGGCTCAGGCGCAGGCGCCGCCCGATCTTCGCCGCCACCTCGGCCCCGATCGTCTGGTGCTCGTAGAAGCTGACCTTTCCATCAGGGTGGATGGCTCTGGTCTGTGGTTTGGCGTTGTCGTGCAGCAGCGCCGCAAGCTTGAGCAGGGCCGCCCGCCGGTGCCCGCCCGCCCGCCGCTCGTTGAGCAGGGTCGCCAGCTCGGGGGCGAAGGGCAGCTCGCGGCTCAGGTCGGGGTGGGTCCGCACCGCCACGGGCAGCTCCTCGGGCGCCGGGCGCTCTGCGCCGGCCGCCCAGCCGTCGCGCACGCTTGCGATCAGCCAGTCGAGGGCGGCCACTGTCTCGAGGATGTGGGCCAGCACCGGCAAGAAATGGACCCTGGGCTGCGCGCAGGCCCGCGCCGGCTCTAGCTC
>JAAXUL010001212.1 GCA_013336035.1 Chloroflexales bacterium | reverse complement strand
GTTCGTGCTCTACCCGCGCCTGAGCGTAGCCGAGAACGCCGCCTTCGTCGCCTCGCTCTACGGCATGCCGAGCGGCCAGGTGAGGCGCCGCATGGACGAGCTGCTGAAGTTTGTCGATCTGACGGACGCAAAGCACCGCCTGGGCCAGAACCTCTCGGGCGGCATGCAGCGGCGCCTGATGCTGGTGGGCGCCCTGATGCACGACCCGGCCCTGCTCTTCGCCGACGAGCCGACGGCCGGCATCGACCCGGTGCTGCGGGCCCGCTTCTGGGAGTACTTCCGCCAGCTGCGCGACCAGGGCCGCACCCTGGTGGTGACCACCCAGGTGGTCAGCGAGGCGATCTACTGTGACTTCGTGGCGGTGATGCGCAAGGGCCGCATCCTGGCCATCGACACCCCCGCCGGCCTGCGCAAGATGGCCCTCGGCGGCGAGATTATCGACGTGACCCTCGCCAACCCCGACGATATGCGCCGCGCGCTCGAGAGCCTCAGGCGCTGGGATGGTGTGGTCAAGGACGCGCGCCGCTCGCCCGGCACCGAGGCTGATCTCCACATCGTCGTGGACGACGCCCGCGAGTGGCTGCCCGAGGTGCTCAACCGCCTCGAGAACCAGCGCCCGCGCATCGTTGTGGCGAGCGCCGCGCCCATCGAGGTGAGCTACGACGAGATCTTTATCAAGATCATGCAGATGGACGAGCAGAAGCAGGCGGAGGCCACCAATGGCTGATGCGCCAGTGACCAGCGACGCCCCAGCGACTAGCCCCGCCGGCAGGGTCACCGTGCCAGCCTGGCGGCGCTACCTGATCCGCGTGCGGGCCTACTTCCTCAAAGAGGTCAACGAGATCCGCCGCCAGCCCCTGCTGATCCTGAGCCTGATCGTCGGTCCGCTGATCGTGCTCATCCTCTTCGGGGCCACCTATGTGAACAGCACCCCGCGCGTGCGCACGGCCGTCGTGCTGCCGCCCGGCGGCATCGCCGGCTTCAGCGAGGGCCAGATCCGCGACCTGATCGGCGTGAACTTTGATCTGCGCGAGATCACGACCGACCGGGCCGCCGCCGAGGCGAAGCTGGCCGCCGGCGACCTCGACCTGGTCCAGGTGCTGCCCGAGAACGCGACGGCGGCCCTGCACGGCGGGGCGAGCCCCCAGATCGAGTTCAGGTCAAACGCGATCAACCCGCTCAGCGAGGGCTGGATCCAGTACCTGGCCTACGCCGAGGTCAACGAGATCAACAAGGCCATCCTGCGCGCCACGGCGGCCCAGGCCCAGCAAGAGGCGGCCGAGATCAAGGTGCGCATGGTCGATGCCGAGGGCATCGTGACCGAGCTTGAGCAGAGCATCAGCGCGGCGCGCAAGCGGGCCACGCGCGAGAATATTCGCGCGCTTGTCACGATCCTGAACCGCCTCGAGGCCCTGCTGCCCGCGCAGGAGATCCTGGCCGCGCAGGGCGAGGAGCTGGGCCGCCTGCGGCCGGCCATCGGGCGCCTGCGGAACAACCTGCAGTTCCTCGACAACGCGATCGCGAACGACACCATCGGCAAGAGCCTGGCCGAGATCGCGGCGGCGAAGAGCGACCTGCGGGTGCTCAATGGCTCGCTCGAGATCTTTGTCAGCACGCCGGCCGACAGACTGGTCTCGCCGGTGACCCAGAGCTACAGCAACCTGCGCGGCGCGGCCTACCCGGCGGTGGTCTTCTACGCGCCGGGCGTGCTGGCCCTGCTGATCCAGCACACCGCGATCACCCTGGGCGCGCTGGCCCTGGTGCGCGAGCGCATGATGGGCGCCTTCGAGGTCTTCCGCGTAGCCCCCGTGAGCCTGCCCCAGCTGATCATCGGCAAATACCTGGGCTACACGGTCTTCATCGCCCTGGCCGCCGTGGCGCTGATCGTGGCCATGGCCCTGCTCGGCGTGCCCCTGCTCGGCAGCTGGCTCGAGTTCGCCGGCCTGATCCTGCTGCTGATCGTGGCCTCGCTCGGCGTCGGCTTCCTGATCTCGGCCCTCTCGGGCTCCGACAGCCAGGCCATCCAGCTCGCCATGATCTCGCTGCTGCTCTCGATCTTCTTCAGCGGCTTCTTTATCGCCCTCGAGAGCTTCGCCTGGCCGGCCCTGCCCGTGGCCTACTCTATCCCTATGACCCACGGCCTCGCCGGCTTCCAGAGCGTGATGCTCAAGGGCATCCCGGTGGCGGGCTGGAGCTGGCTTGGCCTGGCGATCATCGCCGTGGTGAGCTTTGTGCTCGTGGTCGTACTGACCAGCCGGCAGCTCCGCAAGGCCTAGCGGGGCAACGCCTATCCGGAGCATCGCCGCAATCCGCGCTACATCGTGCGCAGGGCCTCGATGGGCGAGAGGCGGCTGGCGCGGAAGGCGGGATAGATGCCGGCCACCAGGCCCACCGCCGAGGCGAAGCTCAGCGCCAGCGTGATCGCCTGCACGTCGAGGGTCAAAAATGGCGCGATGCCCAGATCCTTGAAGAAGAGCTGCACCAGCACGGCCCCGCCGTTGACCAGGAAGGCGGTGACGAGCAGCCCCGCGATGCCGCCGATCAGGCTCAGGACCAGGGCCTCGACCAGGAACTGGGCCAGGATGTCGCGCCGCCGGGCCCCCACCGCCTTGCGCAGCCCGATCTCACGCGTGCGCTCGGCCACGCTCA
>JAAXUL010001211.1 GCA_013336035.1 Chloroflexales bacterium | reverse complement strand
CTGCAAACCATCGCGCGGATGGCGCTGGACACCACCGAAGACGGCACCGCCATCGGTTCGGCGCTGGGTGCCGCACTTAACCGCCTCAAGGACCTCTCGGCCAAGTATAGCACGCGGACCAGCGCCGAAGCTATTCCTCGGTGGTGGGCGTCTCGACGGGCGGCGTCGCGGCCCCCAGACGCGATCGCGTCCGACCTCGGCCGAGGAGCAGCACGGCGCGGGTGCGCCGCTCGCGCTTGAGCCGCTCCTTGTTCGCCTCGTACCAGGCCTGCTGGCTCGCCGCGCGCTTCTCGGGGTTGGCCTTGGCCCATTCCGCGTTTCGGGCCAGGATCACATCGCGATCCCGCTCGTACCGGGCGCGGTTCTGTTTCCTCTGTGCCGCGAGCTCGGCGCGGGTGTAGGGGCGCCTCCGTCGGGGCCGTCCCTTTCGGTCGTCGCGGTAGGCCTGCAGCTCCGGCGCAGTGACTCCCGTCTCGCGCTCGATCTGGACCAGCTTGCCGATGGTGTTGGCGTATTGCTCGTTCCGACGCTTGGCGGTGTGCTCGCGACAGTAGGTGCTGATGCGCACCCCGCTCTTGTAGCGCGGGTCACTCACCCGTTTGATGTAGAAGTGCGTGGCGACGGGCAGAATATACGGGTCGCGGCCCTCGTCGTAGCAATCGGGGCAGGCCTTGTGCGTCGGTGCGCCGGGCGGCAGCTCGGGCGCCTTCTGTTTCTTTCGTCGCTGCTTCGTGCCGGCCTCGGCCAGCTCGCGGGCCGGCTCAGGGTCGGTTGCCGGCGCAGCGGCCTGGTTCTTTTTTGGTCGTGCCATGACCATCCTTGCAGGGGCGTCATACTGCATCACAATCACAGTATAGCACAACGCTGGCACCCCTGCAACGTGCTTTTAAGCGGCCTCAGCGTGCAGTATCATGGCCGCGGCTGGCCAGCGCCGCCGCTCCGCATCTCGATCCGTGGCGCATCGGCGCTGATGGCGCCGTAGGGGAGCGGCATGATCGGCAGCTCGCGGCCGCCAATGCGCAGCGACGAGCTAAACCGTGCCGCCCGCGCCAGGGCGTCGTAGCGCGGCCTGAGCGCCAGGTCCAGCTCGACCAGGCCGACCGCGTTCGGCCGCGCCAGGTCAGGCGGCACCGGCAGCTCGGCCCAGTTGGTCGCCAGCTGGAAGTAGGCCGCTGAGCCCTCGGCGGGCCCCACGATGCGCCCAAAGCGTGGCGCGTTGCGCGTGTCGAAGGCCACGGCGTACAGCAGCGGCAGCTCCCAGACGAAGAAGCCGTTCCGCTGTGCGACCAGCATCATGCGCTCGAAGTCGGCCGGCGTGGCGCGGCATTGCCGTTCCGCGCGGCCGCGTATCCAGTGCACGAGCACGGGGCGCTCCGCCCGCGCCAGCCGGGTCGCGCGGTGGTTGCCGTCCGCGAACACGTTGCGCGTGTGGCCGTTGCCGATGT
Source organism: Chloroflexales bacterium (assembly GCA_013336035.1). Taxonomy (GTDB): domain Bacteria; phylum Chloroflexota; class Chloroflexia; order Chloroflexales; family Chloroflexaceae; genus CAIWXH01. The sequence continues at coordinate 1,205 of JAAXUL010001211.1, read as the reverse complement.
CCACCTCGACGACGATCGCCGGCCTGGTCAGCGCCTCGTCGGGCAGGTGGTCCACATGCTCCGGCTCCACGCTGCTCTCCTCGAGGATCGCCAACGCCCGCTTGTATGGCATCGCGGTGACCGGGAACGTTCGCGCCACCCGGTCGAGGGTCGCCTTGGGCCAGTCGTACACGCAGCTCATCGGGTCGGTGTAGCTGAAAACGTCCTCAGGTCGCATCAGCGGGGCCTTCCTGCCGAGGTGGTGCAGGATGCATTTCGGGCAGCTTGTGGCGATGCCGTGCTCGGCCGCGAGCCGGAGCGCCATCGCGCGCTCGGCCTCGTCGCCATCAGGAATAGAGATCATGGTCGTGCTCCCGTGATGCCCGCCGCGGCGCCCAGGTAGGCGTCGGCGCGGCGAAGAATATCGGCGTAAGGCGCGTTTGGGGCGTCCATTTCCCCATAGCCTCGGGCAACCTCATGTACAATGGCGGCAAGCTCCGCTAGGAGCCCTTGCCCTTCACGTTCGTGGCTGGCCTGCTGCAGGCTGGCCACAAACGTTTTGAGGCAGCGCACGACGCTCAGGCGCTCGCGGGTGCGCTCGGCGTCGACCGGGTCGGTCGGCGGCTCACCCAGGTCGGCCAGGCGCTGCGCCGTCTCATCCTCCAGCTCGGCCAGGACCTCCAGCGCACCCGCCGGATGTTCGCCGTCCAGGCCCAGCGACCGGGTGAACTCGGCCACGCTCTCGACGCGGCCCCACGAGAACCGGCCGCAGCAGCGGCATTGCTCGCTGTTGGGCGCATCGCCGAGGCGCTCCATCACGCCGGCACGCACCTGGTCGTCACTACAGGCCTGGCACAGGACCGGCTCATCGTCGGGCGTCAGGGCGACCTCGCCGCTCAGGTCGCGGTGGAAAAAGAACGTGACGGGTCCGAGCCACACCATGCGGGTCTTCGGGAACTGCATCGGGTTCATGGCGTTCGACGGGAGCGACTCACGTGTCCCGTGGAGCGCGCGTTCGACGACGACGAACGCGGCCCCACCCTGGAGCTCGCCTTCGAGGAGGCCGATGTTTGCCCTCTTGCCCGGACGGGTAGTCCGAGGGAGTGAGCGGGATGAACAAGAAGAAGCACCAGGCCTCCGAGGTCACGGTCGTGCACCACACGAAGAAGCTGTCGGCGGCGGACCAGCACGACCTCGGCGAGGCGCTCAGACAGGAAGGCTTCGAG
>JAAXUL010001210.1 GCA_013336035.1 Chloroflexales bacterium | reverse complement strand
CCCGGGGCGATGAGCGCGGGCGTGCCGTAGCGCGCCTCCAGCGCCCTGGCCACGGGGGCGCCCCAGGGCGAGACGACCAGGTTCAGGGCGGCGCTGGGGAGCTGCTGCCAGGCGACGAGCCCGCTCCCCCAGCCAAACAGCGGGTTCACCTCGAGGCCCACCGCCGCCAGCAGGCGCGTCAGCTCGCGCAGCATCCCCTCCCAGAGATCGCTCGGCCCGGGTAGCAGGCCCAGGATGTTCACCAGGCCCGGTGTCGGGCCTCGGGCGGGGCGCTCGGCCGGCAGCACCTGGGCGAGCAGCGCCTGAACGAAGTGCTCGTAGGCCTGGTACGCGTCGCCCTTGAAGCCGGGGGCGCTGATCGCGATGATGGGGACGCCCTGCTCCTGGGCCTCGCGCACCATCGCGGGGGTGTCGTCGCCGACAAGCTCGGTCGCGCAGCCGGTGATCACGACGTAGAGCTCGCCCCGGTGCAGCTTCACCGTGTTCTTGATCTGCTCGCGCAGCCGCGAGGTGCCGCCAAAGACGACGTGCTTCTCGGAGACATTCGTCGCCGGCACGTCGAGGTCGTGCCCGAACGGGCCATCGAGCAGGCTGCCGCCTAGATAGCCCTGGAAGCCGCAGCCCGGGCTCGAGTGAATGATCGGCACGAAGCCGCCCACCGCCTTCGTCGCGCGCAGCACGCCCTGGAGCAGACAGCCGTTGCGGGCCTGGATTACCTGTTGAGTCATCGTATGCTTCTCGTGCGATCACTTGACTTCATGCTTGAGGTACCAGCCCGGCTTCTTCTGATACCACGAGTCCTTGTAGGGCGCGCTCGACGGCTCATCCAGGCTCGCGGCGAAGGCCTGGTTCTGGAGCGCGCGGGCGACCTGCTCGGCGAGGCGCTGCGCGCCGCGGTAGCCCAGCACCCCGAGCTCGCGCAGAGCCACGGCGGGGATGCCCAGCCGGAGGGCCACGGCAGCATGCTCCTCCCAGCAGAGGTGCAGGTCGGGCGCCAGCCGCTTGAGGATGTTGGCCTCCTCGAAGCGCTGGCCCTCGCCGATATGCAGCGGCAGCCCCGGCCGCTCGGCGCGCAGCCGCTCGAGCTGGCCCAGGTGCCGCCGGTCGAGGGCGTGGACGCTCAGGCCGACGACCTCGGCCTCGAGCGCGCGCAGCAGCGCGAGGATGCCGAAGGCGTAGGGTGCCGGCAGGCTCACGGTGACCCTGGCCCCACGCAGTTGGTGGCGCCCGAGGGCGTCGCCGAGCGCCGCAACCTCGCGCGCGTGGAGCTGCGCGACCGCCGCGGGATCCAGCCCGACCGCCTGGCCCACCGCGCTCAGCCAGCGCCCGGTCGCCTCGGGGCCGAGCGGCAGCTCCGGCTGGACGAAGGGGATGCCGGCCTGCGCCTCAAGGGCCGCGCCCAGGTACTCGCTCTCGTCCGGGTTCACGCCAATCGACCAGATCGCCCGCGCGGCCTGCTCCAGCCCGTGTCGGCCCGCGGTGTTCGGGAGCGGGTTGACCTGGACGCCCAGCGCGGCAAGCAGCCGGCCCAGCTCCTCAAGATCGTGCCGGCCCTCGGCGAGGGTGATCAGGTTGGCGAAGGGCTCGTCGGCCGGCGCGGGCCTGACGCGGCTGATCACATGGCGGAAGAGCGCGTGCAGCACCAGGTCGTAGCCGGAGTGGCCGATCCGTGAGCGAAAGCCGTCGCTGAAGACCGGCACGAGGCGTGTCTCGAGCTCGTCCTGGAGCTCGCCCACCACCGTGACCACATCGTCGTTGTTGATCGCGATCACCGGCGTGGTGACCACGAACAGGAGCTCCGGCTTGTAGCGCCGCGCGAGGGCCACGATTGTCTCGCGCAGGAGGCGCTCGCTGCCCATGATCGTGTCGCGCTCGTTGAGGTTGGTGACCGTCCAGGGGCCGCCGGGCGCGGCGAGGGCCGCGCGGTCGAGCAGGGCCATGGCGCAGCCGCGCGGCCCGTGGACCACTGTGGCCGCCCTCTGGATGCCGCCGATCAGGCGCAGGGCGTAGATGATGTCGTTGGTGGTGTCCTGGGCGAAGGTGCGCACGCGCTGCCGCAGCTCCTGCTCGCCGAGCTCGCGCAGCAGGGTCTCCGGCAGGTCGTAGCCGCCGCTGATCGCGTTCAGGCGCCGCTCGCTGATCGGCGGGGCCTTGCCGCTGTAGGCGCTCATATCGCTTCCTGAAGCGAGACGACCCCGGCCTCCTGCTGGAGGATGCGGTCGCCCCAGGCGCGGGCCCAGTCCCTGAGCTCGATCACGCTGAGCGGGGTGGGGATGCGCAGCGGGTGGCCCGCGGCGATGGCCCGGGCCAGCCGGCGGTAGAGCTCGGCCTGGGCCGAGGCCGGGTTGGCCTCGATCACTGTCTGGCCGTAGAGCTCGCTCTGAGCCACGACCGAGGAGCGGGGGAGGTAGGCGACCGTGCTGGTGCTGGTGCGCTGGGCGAAGTCGTCCACCAGCGAGGCGGCGTAGGGGGCGATCAGCCCGTTGGCGATGATGCCGCCCAGCAGGGCCCCGCCGGAGGGCGCGTACTTGCTGATCGCCCGGAAGAGGTTATTGGCCGCGTAGATCGCCATGAAGTCCGAGGAGCTGACCACGTAGACCTTGTCGGTGATGCCCTCGCGGATGGGCACGGCGAAGCCGCCGCAGACCAC
>JAAXUL010000411.1:2711-7133 GCA_013336035.1 Chloroflexales bacterium | reverse complement strand
GGAGGTTCTGATCGCCGCGATCACAGGCGGCACGGCCCTGGTGCGCAGCGAGGACGGCGGCGCCACATGGGAGCAGGTGGGCGTCGAGGGTGGCCTGGACGGCGCCGTGCGGGCCCTGGCGCCCGCCAGCTATCACATGGACATTGCCTGGGCCGGCACCGACACAGGCCAGATCCTGCGCTCTGACGACCGCGGGAAGACCTGGCACGAGGTGGCCCGCGAGAAGGCCGGGGTGCTCAGCCTGGCGGTGGTGCGCCTGATCTAGCGAGCTAGCCGTAGAAGTCGGTGAACCCGTCCTGGTCGAGGCGCTCGAGCATGCGCCTGAGCTTGGCGGCGCCCTCGGGGTAGGGGGCGGCGGCGATCTGGGCGGGCGTCACCAGGGCGGCCTTGCCCCACGCGCGGGGCTCCAGGCCCAGGGTCAGGCTCAGCAGATCGGTGAGCGCGCGGCGCAGCCGGGGGGCGTCCTCGCCGCGCAGGCGCGGCAGCACCTTCTGCTTGAGCTGGAGATCGAGGGCCTGGCGGGGGTCCATCGCGCCGCGGGCCTGCTCGACAAAGCGCAGCATCTCGCCGATGGCCCGGTAGCCGAAGGGGTGGCCCGCCGCCGTGACGATCTGATGCACGGCGACGATAGTCGCCCAGACGGCCTCGTCGACGGGGCCGCCGTAGCTCGCGCGGAACCCCGGCAGATCCACATCGGTCAGCTCGATCACGTTGGCCCGGTCGAGCAGCTTGTCGCTCAGGGCGAAGGTGCTCTCATCGACATTTACCGTGCCGGTCAGGCGCAGGTTGACCGGCAGGCGCACGGGGCTGCGCACGACGCCCCCGCCCGCCAGAGAGACCTCGGCCACAGGGACGCCCAGGTCGATCGCGCCCTCGGCCGTCTCCATCGCCGAGAGGATCGGCGCCAGGTAGTACTCTGGGCGCGCCAGGTTCAGCTCGTCGAGGCAGACATAGTAGGGCTGCTGCGGGTCGGCCGCCGCCTGGAGCATAAAGCGCAGGAACGGGGTCGCGTGATAGGTGCCCGTCAGGGCGTTGTAGTAGCCCAGCAGGTCGCGGGCGTTGTGCCAGTCGGGCTGCACGGCCACGGCCAGGTAGCAGGGATTGTCGCGGCCCGCCGCTATGTCGTACACCGCATCGGCGTAGAGCCGTGTCAGGCGGGTCTTGCCCGTGCCGCTGATCCCGGGGAGGATCACAAGGGGCCGGGTCTGCAGGGCGACGTGGTAGGCCCGCAGGGTCAGCTCGGCGATGGCGAAACCGCGCCCCCTGATCCGCTCGGCGATCACCTCGATGGGCGGGATGCCGCCGGGGGCGTAGACCGAGGGGCGCTCGCGCAGCAGGGCCGCGCCCGCCGATTCACCGGCCTCGGCCTGCTCCATCAGGGCCTCGTTCAGGGGCAGCAGGTCGAGCACATCGGCGACCAGGCGCGCCGGCAGGTCGGCCGGCAGGCTCGCCCACGGGTAGACGAAGCCCACCCACAGATAGCTGGCCCGCGGGCTCGCCAGATAGCGCTCGACCCAGAGGGTCGCGGGCTGTGGGGGGGGCGGCTCGCGCCCGCCCTCGCGCTCAACGAAGCGGGCCTGGCCCTCGCGGCCGATACGCTCGACGAGGGGCTGCCAGACCGGGCGCGCCGCATCCCAGAGCCGGCCAAGCTCGGGCTTGCGGGCCCGCCAGAGCTGTAGGCCCACCAGCACGGCGCGCTCGGCGGCGCTGACCGCAACCAGTACCCCGGCGCCCCGCGGCGGCCGGTCGAAGGCCACCCAGTAGTCCTCGATCGGGTCGCGCCCCGCACGCCCGCGGTGCAGGTAGCGCTGGCTCTTGTAGCTCACCTCGTAGAGCGGCCACAGGCGGGGGTGGCGCCGCGCCGCGGCCGCGGCCACCTGGTCTGCCAGCTGCGCCATGGCCGGGTGCAGCCGCGCCTGCACCGCCGCCCAGCGCTCGACGACGCCCGGCGTGATCAGGGCCTCAAGAGCCTCGGCAGAGAAGAGGGGGGTGCTCATTCAATACGCACAGGTAGAATATCGTGGGGCGGGGGGCGCGAGGGGCCAGGCGATCATCTGGCAGCAGACGGCGTGAGCAGCTGTCGCGGCCTTCATCCTTCATCCTTCAGGCGGTGGGGGGCTTGAGGTAGCGGCGGTCGGCAGGGAGCGCGTCGATGCCGCTCGGGGCCTCTTGATCATCGAGGCCAAACTGGACGTTTAGCAGCTCGAGCATAGCGTGAAGCTCGGCGCACAGCTCCTCGAACGTCAGGGCCAGCAGGTCGCCATCGTACAGGGCCTCGTCCAGACTCCACACCCGCAGGGCGGTGACGCTCTGCACGCGCGCCGCGCCGCCCGGCCCGAAGGAGAGCAGGCTATCGACGCGCATCACGTCGTCGTCGTCCACCAGCGAGCTGTGAAGCTCTTGCACCGAGTGGGCGATCACCGAGAGGCCCGCCACATCGCGCTGCTGGTCAGCCGCCACGGGCAGATGGTAGGTCACCTCGACGTCGAGCGAGGGGCCGCTACGGACCTGGGCGAAGAGGCGCTCATCGACGAAGCGCTCAATGTTGTCGAGCGAGTCGCCGCCCCGTAGCGAGAAGACGGTGAACTCGGGCGACCAGCGAAACGAGACCACCGCGCGCAGCGGTGGCTCCTGGGGCCCGTTGTCGTCTTCGGCGCCATCGGGCAGACAGGTGATGCTCAGGCTGCGCCCGAGGGCATGGGTGTCGAGCAGCTCCTGCGTGTAGGCGATATTCAGCCCCGCCCGCTCGATTGTGCCGAGCAGGACGGAGACGAAGTTCTCGTAGGTCAGCATTAGTGATCCTTACGTTCTGTTCACGCTGCATAATACACCTTTGGGGGCGCCAGAAGGACCCTGGCGCCCCCAAATAGTGAAGGCCTCAGATATTTGCTTTGGGCTGTGTGACGCGCCCCTAGGCCTGGGGCGCGCTCGGGCCTAACGGGGGCGCCGGGGGCGCCCGGCGAGCCCGCCCGGCGCCGACACGGCGCCAGCCCCAGCGGGCCAGCAGCAGCAGGGGCAGCCACACCGGCGACCAGACCAGCAGGACGATCAGCATGCTCACCAGGCCCTGCCCGAAGCTCACCAGGCCGCCCAGGGCCTCGCCGGCCACCCGCAGCGGCTGCCAGCCATCCTCCTCATAGATAGTGGGCGGCGGGGGCACCGGCTGCAGGTCAGCCGTGATCGTCGAGAAGGCCGCGCTCTGGGACAGATACTTCATACGCCCCTGGATCTGCTCGATCTGCCCCTGCACGTCGGTGAGGGCCTGGTTGACCTGCAGGGCGTCCTCGACCCTGGTGGCCTTGGCGAGCAGGTCGAGCAGGCGGGCGCGCGTGGCCTCGAGGTTGCGCAGCCGCGACTCGAGATCCACAAACTCCTCGGTCACATCTGCGCCGTCGACCGAGCGGCTGAGCACCTTGCGGGCCAGCCCCTCGACTCCGCTCAGGGCGTCCTCGAAGCGGTCCGCAGGCACACGAAAGGCGACCACTGAGGACATATACTCGTCGCTGCCGCTGGTCTGCACGCTCACGATGTAGCCGCCAAGCTGCTCGGCGCGGGCCCGGACCTGGGCCTCGGCCGCGCTCACGCTCTCGACCTGGAGCGAGACCGTGGCGCTCTTGATCACCAGCCGCTGCCCTGCGGGCTGCTGGGCCTCGGGCGCAGTTGAGGAGGTGGTCCCGTCGGCGGGCTTCGCCTCGAGCCCGATGTTGCTATCAGAGAGCGGCGCCTCGGCGGCGCCGGCCGGTGCCGACGGGGCCACAGGCACAGATGAGGCCCGCTGGCCGCCGCAGGCCGCGAGAAGCAGGGCCGCCGCCAGGATGCTGAGGAGGTGGTTGAGCCGCATTGTGGTGCTCCGCGAGTGAGAGGCTGATAATCGTCTGTCAGCAAGATAACGTCCGCGTGTTACGGGGAGTTCCCCGAACTTATGGGATAATGCGGGGGATGTCCCGCAACACACGACAAGCGAAGGGGCGAGACCTTCTAGGCTTGCTGCTCGACTGGCGCCCCTTGCTCCTGGCCGCCCTGGGGCTGCTCGGCCTACTCGCCGTCTTCCAGCTGCCCCTGGCCTACCGCTTCCAGGTTGGCATCGACCGGGGCGCCAACACCGACCGGCCCTTCCTCGACGGCTTCCGCGACCCCGAGCTGACCACGTGGGCGGATAGCTGGCGCTGGACGCAGCCCGAGGCGGCGGTGACGGTGCCCGGCGTCGGCCGCCGGCCGCTGATCGTCAGCTTCGAGGTGGTCTCGCACCGCCAGCACTGGCAGGAGGGCGCGCCCCAGACGGTGCTCAGCGTCGATATGGGCGCGGGCCCGCCCACGCTGATCCCCCTGCGCTACGAGGTGAGCCGCTACGCGCTGTACGTGCCCGAGGCCGCAGTGCGCGACGGCACCCTGCGGCTGCGCCTGAGCAGCGAGGGCTGGCAG
>JAAXUL010000411.1:0-2701 GCA_013336035.1 Chloroflexales bacterium | reverse complement strand
CCCGAGCGACCCGCGCGGCGCCCTGGGCGTGGCGATCGGCCACCAGCTCACGATCACCAGCGCGCCGGGGTCCGGGCTTGTCTGGCCCGGGGGCGCGCTGCTGGCGGCCTACCCCCTGGCCCTGGCCCTGCTCTGGCTAGCGGTGCGGGCCCTGGGCTTCGGGCGCAGCGCGGCCCTGCTGCTGCTGCTCGGGCCGCTGGCCACCCTGCTGGCCCTGGCGGCCCTGGCGCCCCCGCGCATCGCGGCGAGCAGCGGGTGGGCGCTCGAGGCCGCCCTGCTAGCCCTGGCGACGGCGGGGGCCTGCGCGCTGCTGCTGCCGCCCCTGCTGGCCCGCCTGGGCGTGTTGGCGGGGCCGGCGACCATGCGCTGGCTGCTGCTGCTGGTGGGCCTGACCTTCGTGCTCAAGTATGGCGGGCAGCTGCACCCCATGGCCATGCCGGGCGACGTGCAGCTGCACATCAACCGCCTCAGCCTCACCATGTGGGGTCAGGTCTACATCCCGGCCCAGCACCGCGGGCTGCCCTTCCCTTTCCCGAACGGCTGGTACATCCTCGTGGCGCCGCTGAGCCTGACGGGCGCGCCCCTGCGAGTGATCTTCGAGCTCACGGCGGGGCTGGCCGAGGCCGCCAGCGTGCTGCTCTACTACATCCTGCTGGCCCGGCTCACCGGCAGCGAGCGGGGCGGGCTGCTAGCGGCCCTGATCTACACCATCAGCCCCATCCCGATGATGAACGTCTGGTGGTCGTTCCAGACCCAGGTGGGCACGCAGCTGCTGACCCTGGCGCTGCTGACCCTGCTGATCCTGCGCTGGCCGCGCTACAGATGCCTCGTCGGAGGCGTGCCGGCGATCTGGTGGATCGCCCTGTTGCTGACCCTGGTCTCGCTGGGGCATATCGGGGCCTTCATCAACACAGGGCTGGTCGGCGCGGCGGCGATCCCGTGGCTGTGGCTGCGGGCGCGCACAGCCGAGGAGCGGGCGGGCGCGCGGCAGCTCTTATGGGCGGGGCTCGCGATGACCGTCTTTGTGGTCGCCTGCTATTACAGCGCCTTCGGCGCGATGGTCGCCGAGCAGGTGGGCGGGGTGGCCGAGGGCGGGATGCTGGGGGTGACCGAGCGCGCGGCGGTGCCGCGCGAGGTGTGGCTGCGGGCGCTGTGGGCCGAGGGGCTCATCGGCCTGAACGGGGGCTTCCTGGTACTCTTCGGCCTGGCCGGGGCCCTGCTGATCAGCTGGACGGCGCGCTACAGGGCCGGCATCGCCGGCCCGCTGATCTGGCTGAGCTTCGCCGTGGGGCTGTCGCAGGCTATCCTGCCCCTGATCACCCTCTCGACGATCACGACCCGCTGGCTGACCTTCGCGAGCTGGGGGCTGACGGTGGGCGCGGCGCTGGCGGCGCTGCGCTATCGACAGCGGGGGCAGGCCGGGAGGCTCGTCACCTGGCTGGCCCTGGCCTATGTGGCCTGGATCACGCTTGAGGTGTGGGCGACGGCGATGGCGCTGAATAAGCCCCCGCTAGAGCCGTTCTAGAGCGTCAGGAAGGCCCCCATCGCCGTGTAGAAGGGCGCCGGGCACTCGGCCATAGGCACGTGGCCGCAGCGGTCGAACAGCACAAGGCCGCCGTTGGGCAAGACCCGGGCGAGGGCGGTGGCGGTCGAGGGCGGGAAGATCTGATCCTCGCGGCCGCTGAGCACGAGCGCCGGCACCGTCAGGTCGCGGGCCGCCACGGCAACTGCGGGGTCGCCCGCGCTGCTGGCGGCCTCGACGGCGACGCGGAGGTCCATAGTGGCCATATCGGCGACGCCCAGGGCCAGGGCCGCGAAGGGCACCTCGGCGGCGCTGTAGACGGCCTGGGCGGTGAGCAGCACCGGCAGGGGCGGCGTCGTCCAGAGGAGCTGATTCCACGGCCGCACCGCGGCGACCCAGGGCGACCACATGGTCAGCCATGGCGCCCACAGGGCCGCGTTCGCGCTCAGCTGCACGTGCAGCCCGGCGAAGAGGGCCTCCTCATTGGGGGTGCGGGGGAGCCCGAAGCTCACCAGGGCCAGGCGCCTGACCCGCTCGGGCTGGGCTGCCGCGAACATCAGGGCCACCCCGGCGCCCAGCGAGTGCCCGGCGAGCGAAAGCGTCTCCAGGCCAAGGGCGTCGGCCGCGGCGATGGTGATCGCCGTAAGGTCGGCCAGGGAGGCCGAGCCACGGGGTGGCGGCGAGCTGCCGAAGCCCGGCAGGTCGATCGCGATCACATCACGACACCCGGCCAGGGTCACGAAGGCGCCCATCCAGTAGCGCGACGAGCCGCCCCAGCCGTGGATCAAGAGCAGGGGGCGGCCTGTGCCGCCCCGCCGGTAAGCCAGAGGGCCTGTGGGCAGATCGAGCCAGGCGACATCAGGTAAGCGCATTTTCTCTCTCCTGGCGCCGCTCCGACCGCTCAACCTATGAGACTGGTGGCGGCTCACTTCATGGTGATGTTCAGCGCCCAAGACCTAATCATGGGCGGCCGAGTTACAGAGATCCCGCATCTTCACCTTGAGGTGAAAATGGTGGGGACAAGGGAGGACATGCCCTCCCTTGAAAACCCTCTCGCCCTTTTCATCGCGGCAGGGCCGCATGGGGGTATTATCCGTGCTGGGCCAGGAAGGCCGCCAGCTCGGCGCTGCTGGGCGGGTCGGCCCCGGGGCGCGAGCAGGCGATCGCGGCGGCGGAGAT
>JAAXUL010000410.1 GCA_013336035.1 Chloroflexales bacterium | reverse complement strand
GGCCGCGCGCAGCGCGTCGAGGGCCGCGGCCATGCGCTCGGCCTGGGTCTCCGCCATGGCGTTCGCCTTCAGCTGCTCGCGGCCGGCGCGGGCGATCTGGCGCTCGAGGGCCACGACGGCCTCGCGCAGCGCCTCGATCTGGGGCTGAGGGGCTGCCGCCTGGCCTGTGGCCACCTGCTCGGCGGCGCCCCCGCGCTGCTCCTCCATACTACAGGTTCACCTTCCCATAGTGCTCGCGCCAGTCGGTACGCTCGAGGTCAGACAGCGCGCGCGCCGCGGCGATCACATCGGCGGGCTGGGCTGAGAGATCCGGCATGGGCGTGCGGCGTCGGCGCGCGGGCACAGGCCATGGCTGGAGCATCCGCATATCGGTCTCGAGGCGCTGCGCCGGGTCGCGCAGGCGCTCGTAGGCGGCGCGGATGCGCTTAAAGGTCTCGGGGTCGCGCTCGGGCGGGTGGGCGCGCACCAGGGTGAAGTAGCTCTGCTTGATCTGGGCCGCCGTCGCGTCGCGCGCCAGGCCGAGGACGGCGTAGGGGTCCTGGATCGGTTCAGGCATCGTGATCTCCGGCTTAGAAGAAATTATCCAGGGCGTCCTCCAGGTAATCGTCGTCGATCCCGGACGCTTCCAGGAAGATGCGGGCCTGGTAGGCCGCGCGGAAGAGCGGGCTGCCGACCTCGCGGCGCAGGCTGTCGGCCTCGGCGGCGACATCGGGCATCTTCAGGCGGCGGGCGAGGGCCGCGGCGCGCTGGAGCTGGTCCTTCGCCTCGCGGGTGCGCTCGTTGAGGGCCAGGGCGAGCCCGCGCAGGATCTGCGGCTGCGGCTCGTTAGGCGACAGGCGCGCGGCCTCCTCGGCGTAGCGCAGCGCCAGCTCGGGGCGGGGCGCCATCAGGCCAAGGGCGGCCGTCGCCCAGAGCTTCGCGTCGCCGGGCTGCCGGGCGAGGCCCTTCTCCAGCAGCTCCTGCCCCAGCTGGGTCCAGTCGGCGGGGGGGGCCGGCTTAGGGGCGGCCTTAGGCGGCCCAAACAGCAGGTTCGGCATCTCGGGCGGCGGGGAGGTCTCGACGATCGCCACAAGCCCGAGGCTGATGTAGAGGTCGGCCGACGGGGGCTGGGCCGACTCGAGCCGGGCGACGACGGCGCGGGCCTCGTCGACCTGGCGCTCGATCAGCCAGCAGCGGAACACGTCCACGTAGAACTTAGGCTGATCGCCGGCCAGGGCCAGGGTGCGCTCGAGCTGTGCGCGGGCCTCTTTGGTGCGGCGCTGGTTGAAGCTGGCCCGGGCGAGGTTCAGCGGGATCTCAGGGTTCTCGGGGTCGAGGGTCTGGGCCTCTTCGAGGGCCTTGACCGCGGGGGCGTTCTGCCGATTGTCAATGTACCGCTCGGCGTGCGAGAGCAGAGTGCGGGCCAGGATGCCGGGCAGGTCGTCGCGCTCGGGGTGCTGCTTGATCGCGTCGCGCAGCTGATTCTCGGCGGCGCCGAAGTAGCCCTGGGCGCTGAGCATCACCGCGTTGCGGATCTGGGCGTCGGCGAACTGCGGGTCGATCTGGAGAATGCGCTGCACCTCGTTATGGGCAGCCTGCTCCTGTTCGTTGGCCAGCAGGGCGTCGGCGAGCTGGAGGCGCAGGTCGAGGTCGTTAGGCTCGGCCTTGATCATCTGGCGGAAGACGGCCACGGCCTCGTCGGGGCGGCCGGCGCGCTTGTAGCAGTCGATCACGCGCTTGCGCACCCAGGCCCAGTGGGCGTCGGTGAGCCCATCGGACGACTCGGCGACCTTCTTGCGCGGGCGGGTCCGCAGCATCGCGCGCCACGAGTCGGCGGCCTCCTCCCAGCGCTCGATGGCCTCGTAGGCCAGGGCCAGGTTGTGGAGCAGCGCGCGGGGCGAGCCGAGGCCTGGCGTGTCGCTAATCGTCTGCCGGGCGACCTGCCAGAGCGTGATGGCCCTGGGCCAGCTGCCGGCGGACGCCGCCAGGTGCGCGCCCGCGTCGAGGGCCTGCACGCGCAGCTCGCCCAGGGCGGCGCTGCCGTCCAGCGTCTCGGCCTGGAGGGCCAGGTCCGCCGCCTCGGCCACGGCGCCGGCATCGAGCAGCGCGGCGAGCCGGGCGTGGGTCACGGCGGCGAGGTTGGCGGCGACGATGGCGATGTCGGGGTGGCGCTTGGCGACCTCGTGCCAGAGGCGCAGGGCTGCCGCGGCGTCGCCGTCGCGGGCGGCGGCGGCGCCAAGGTAGGCGCTGCGCAGCGCGCGCAGCCGCGCGTTAGACAGGCGGCGCTGGTCGGCGAGGGTCGCGGTCGCGGCGGGGTCCTCTGCCTCGAACTGCCTCAGGCCGCGCCACAGCTCAGCCAGGGCCTCGGCCTCGGCCGGGCTCAGGCTGGCAACGCGCCGCAGCGCTGCGACAAGGTCAGCGCTGGGGGCGGGCGCGCCGCGCCACAGCAGGGACTGGGCCGGAGCGAGGGCAGCCAGGATCTCGGGCGTGCTGCCGGGGAGCGCGGCCAGGTTGGCGCGCGGGTTGTGCTCCAGCGTGGCCAGGGCCAGCAGCAGGGCCGCACCGCGGGGGCCACCGCGCTCGATCACAGCGCGGTAGCATGCGCCGGCCTCCGCGAGCTCGCCCCGCTGGTGCTGGCGCATGCCGAGATGGTACTTGTAGCGCATCTCGCCGGGGGCGAGGGCGACCGCGGTCTGTAGATCGGTCAGGTCGTCCATCTCGCGCGTGGCCAGGCCGCGCCGGAAGTGCGCCTCGGCCAGCGCCGCGCGCACGCGCTCGTCGCCGGCCAGGGGCGTCCAGAGCATGATCGCCTCGTCGAAGCGACCGCCCTGGAACGCGATCAGCCCCCTGCGCCGCGGGTCGGCCGCCGCGCCGGCCGGGGCAGGCGGCGGGGATTGGGGACGCTTATGCTTGGGCATGCGAAAATCCCTATCTCCATAGCTGCCGATGCAGTGCAGTATAGCAGAAGGTTGGCGCTTGGGCATCTTATAGCCCAGAAACCTCGTAGGGCGGCGCCGGCCGACAGCGCGGCCAGCGTTGCTTCCCTGCATCTTGAAGCGGTGTGTGCCCCGTGATACTATGACACCAGCGGCCTCACGGCGCCTCAGGCCTGCCTCTGTCGCCAGACACCTATTGGGGCACCATAACCATGGTATCGCCAGCAAACGGACAGGCGGGATGTGATGAGCCAGGACAGGCTCCTGCAAAGAGTTGCGCGGGATGGCTTATCGCGCCCTCACGCCTGTCGCCGGCTAGCGCTCGCCGTCTTGGCGCTCACCCTGGCGCTTACGGGCTGCGGGCGGCCCGCGGCGACGCAACCGCCGCCCACCAACATCCCCGCCGGGTATGTTGACACAGCCCCGTATAAGGCAGCCCCCCCTTACACAGTGTGCTTCAGCAACGCGTCGGCCTCTAACTCGTGGCGCCTGGCAATGGTCGAGCATGTTCGCTATGAGGTCCGCCGGCACCCCGAGATAGCAGTCTTCCACGAGACCGACGCCGACGACGATCCCGCCAGACAGATCGGCGACATCGCCAACCTCCTGGCTATGAGGTGCGATCTCTTGCTGGTGAGCCCGGCAAAGCTCGATGAGCTCAAGCCTTCGATCGACCAGGCGATGGGCGAGGACGTGCCCGTCATCTTGATCGACCGCACCGTGGCCGGCGACAACTATATCTCGTACGTCGCCAACAACAACTGCACCATCGGCCGCCTCCAGGCAGAGTGGCTGGCCCAGGAGCTGAGAGGCGCAGGCAAGATCGTCCTGCTCTCGGGCGTGAAAGACTCGAGCGTCGCCGAGGACCGTATGCGCTGCGCCCGGCAGGTGTTCGCCCAGTACCCCAAGATCACAGAGATCGCGCAGGGCTATGCAAACTGGTCGCCCGTGGATGGCAAGAAGATCATGAGCGACTGGCTCGCCAGCTACGATCAGATTGACGGGATCTGGTCCGATGGCTCGCAGGGCGTCGGGGCGGTCAACGCCTACCTCGAGGCCGGCAAGCCGGTCCCACCGATTACGGGCTGCGATATCAACGCCTTTCTGAAACAGTGGAAGCAGCACCATCTCTCTGCGATGGCCGTCACCTACTCGGCGCGGGTGGGCGTGCGAGGGGTTCAGACCGCGCTCGATGTGCTCGCCGGCAGGCCGGTGCCGCACCACATTGATCTTCCGTCCACCATTATCACCCAGGACGAGCTTGATCAGTACGTCCGTATGGACCTACCCGATGGCTACTGGAGCGACTCTGACCCTGAGGTTACCAGGCTAATGTTTCCCAAGTAGCCAGGACACTCGTAATAATGATGCGCCAACGCTGGCTACCCCAGAATCTCTACCTGCGCGTCCTTCTGGCGATGGTCGCGAGCATCGCCACTGTGCTGACGGTGGTCACGGCGCTGACCATCGCTGTCTCGCAGGAGAGGCTGAAGGGCGAGATGCTGGCGCACGCCCAGTACTATAGCCACATCCTGACCCATGCGGCCAGCGTCTATGTCGCTCAGCAGGACACCCACCAGCTGCTGATGACGGCGCAGGCCGCGACAGATGAGAGACAGGTGCAGTTCATCGCCTTCTTTGACCAGGGCGGCGAGCTGCTCACCGCGGCGGCAGCCCCCAACGCCGAGGCCGCTATGCGCGCCTCGTTTGACGAGCTTCCCCGCCAGGCCCAGGCGCAGCAGCAGTCCATCGTGCGCTGGTCGGACGACAGCCTCGAGCTGGCCCAGCCAATCGTCTACCAGGGTCAGCCCGTCGGGACGGTCGCCCTGCGCATCGACACCAGCAGCCTCGAGGCCAGCTTCAACTGGGAGGTGCTGCACAATGTGGTGATCGCGGTGACCCTTGTGGTGAGCATCAGCATCGTTGTCGGGCTGCTGCTGCACCAGCTGGTGATAGCGCCCCTGCGACGGCTCAGCGCCACCGCCGACCAGATCAGCGCGGGCCGCTGGGCGGTGCCTCCCGGCCAGGAGCGCACCGATGAGCTTGGGCGGGTGGCCCGCTCGTTCAGCAAGATGGTCAGCGTGCTCCAGGCCCGCGAGACCCAGGTCACGCTCTTCGTTCGCACCGATGGCCGGATCATCGAGGCCAACCGCGCCGCCGTCGCGGCCTACGGCTATGACCGCGAGGCCCTGCTGAACAGAAATATCCTCGACCTGCAAGTCACGGGCTACGCGGGCGAGATTGTCGAGCAGCTGCGGCGCGGGCCAGTGGAGGGCCTGGTGTTCGAGGAGGCCCACAGGCGCAGCGACGGGAGCACCTTCCCGGTTGAGGTCACGGCGCGCAGCGCCGTCATCGACGGCCAGCAGGTGATCATTAGCGACATCCGCGATATCACCGAGCGCAGGCAGGCCGAGGCGGCGCTGGTCGCCGAGCGCACCTTGCTGGCGCAGCGGGTCGAGGAGCGCACCGCCGACCTGAGCGCCGCCAACGCCAGGCTCGCCCGCGCCCTGCGGCTCAAGGACGAGTTTCTGGCTATGATGAGCCACGAGCTGCGCACGCCGCTCAACGCCATCCTGGGCATCACCGAGGCGCTGGACGAGGAGCTCTACGGGCCGATCGGTGCGCGCCAGCGCCAGGCGCTCACCACGGTCACGCAGAGCGGGCGGCACCTGCTCGCCATCCTCTCCGATATTCTCGACCTGACCCGCATCGAAGCGGGCAACGAGACGCTGGATCCGCGGGCCGTCAATGTCGAGAGCCTCTGCCGGTCGACGCTCCAGCTTGTCCAGTCTGCCGCCCAGCAGAAGGACATCCGCACCCACTGTAAGCTGGTCAGCGAGGTCGTCAGCGTACACGCCGATGAGCGCCGCCTGATCCAGATCCTGGCCAACCTGCTCGACAATGCGGTGAAGTTCACCCCGGCCGGCGGGGCCATCGGCCTGAATGTCGACGCCGACGCCGCCCGCGAGCGCATCCAGTTTTGCGTGTGGGACACCGGCATTGGCATCGCCGAGGCCGAGGTTGACCGGCTCTTCCAGCCCTTCACCCAGGTAGACGGGCGGCTGGCGCGAAAGTATGGCGGGATCGGGCTCGGGCTTACGCTGGTGCGCCGCCTGGTCGATCTCCACGGCGGCAGTGTCAGCCTCGAGAGCACGCCTGGCCAGGGCAGCTCGTTTACCGTCAGCCTGCCCTGGTCAGCCGCCGAGAACATCGCGCCGGTCGCGCGCGAGCTCGAGGCGCGCCCGACGGGCTGGTCGCGGCCGCCCCGGGTTGTGATCGCCGATGACCACGAGATCACGCTTAGCTTCTACGCGGATCTGCTCACCGGGCAGGGGTGCCGGGTCGCGGCCGCACGGACCGGGGACGAGGCGCTGGCCCAGGTGTGGGCGACCCGCCCCGACGTGGTGGTGATGGACATCCAGATGCCCGGGATGGACGGGCTGACGGCGATCCGGCACATCCGCGGCGAGCCCGAGCTAGCGGCTGTGCCAATCATCGCCCTGACCGCGCTGACCATGCCTGGGGACCGTGAGCGCTGCCTGGCGGCCGGGGCGAATGTCTACCTCGCCAAGCCGGTTAGCCTGCGCACCCTGCTCGCAGTCATCACGGAATTACTGCTGCCAGTCGCCGCGGGCGGCGACCTCGTGGGCGGCTGATGGGCTGGACGCCGCTCAGCGGTCGACCACGCGCTCGACCGCGGCGCCCAGCTGGCGGAGGTTGCCCACGACGTGTACGGCGTCGCAGAGCGGCGCGTAGGCCGGCATCGCGCTGTCGCCGCCGCCCCAGGCCCGCTGCGGCTCGGGCGTAAACCAGATCAGGCGGCGGGCGCGCGCCTTGATCCGCCGGAGGTGGCCGAGGCCAGGGTCGCTGCCGTTATTGCGCCCGTCGCCCAGGATGATGACCGTGGTGCGCCGGTCGACGCTAGCGAGCTGCCGGTGGACAAAGTGCTCCAGGCAGGCGCCAAGATCGGTGGGGGCATACTCGGCGCGAACGCGGCCCAGGATGGCGGCGATGGCCTGGGCGGGGCGCGCGTCGATAAAGTCGGTGCTGATGTCGTGCAGCTCGTCGTGAAAGATCTCCCGGTGCTCGATGACGCGCACCAGCGCTTCCTGCGGTGTCATTGCTTGCCTCCCTGTAGGAAGTTCCTGAGCAGTTCGTGCCCCGACTGGGTGAGGATCGACTCCGGGTGGAACTGCACGCCCTCGACCGCGAACTGCCGGTG
>JAAXUL010001209.1 GCA_013336035.1 Chloroflexales bacterium | reverse complement strand
CATCGGGGTGCTGGGTGGTGGCGAGACCGGCGGCCAGGATGCTCAGGGCGTCGGCGCGGCTCTTAAGGTCGGGGAGGGCCTCGGCGGCGGCGCGAGCCTCGTCCCAATACTGGGCATCGACGAGGGCCCTCGCCAAGGTGCAGAGGGCGTCAGCACGCATCCAGTCGCTGGGGATGGCCTCAGCGGCGGCGCGGGCGGCGGCGAAAGTTGCTGCAGCTGAGGCATGCTGGACGTACGCCAGGGCGGCGGCCAGCAGGATGAGGGCGTCAGCGCGGCTCTTGAGGTCGGGGAGGGCATCAATGATGGTGCGGGCGGCGGTGAAGGTCGCTGGGGCATCGGGGTGCTGGGTGGTGGCGAGACCGGCGGCCAGGATGCTCAGGGCGTCGGCGCGGCTCTTAAGGTCGGGGAGGGCCTCGGCGGCGGCGCGAGCCTCGTCCCAATACTGGGCATCGACGAGGGCGCCCGCCAGGGTGTGGAGGATCGCGGCGCGGCTCTTGAGGTCGGGGAGGGCCTCGGCGGCGGCACGGGCGGCGGCAAAGGTCACCGGGGCATCGAGGTGCTGAACGGCAGCTAGGGCAGCGGCCAGGGTAGTGAGGGCACCGGCGCGATCTTTCGCGAGGGGGATAGCATGGATGGCGGCGCGGGCAGCGGTGAAGGTCACCAGGGCGTCGGGGTGCTGGGCAACAACGTAGGCAGCGGCCAGAGCGCTGAGAGCAGCGGCGCGGCTCTTGAGGTCGAGGATGGCGTCGGCGGCGGCGCGTGCGCGCTGAAGCACCCTGGCCCCTTCGCCTGTTCCTTGTGCCAGCACCGCGGCACCAATCACCCGCAGTGTGACTGCCTTCTCCACCGGATCACTCAGCAGCTCTGCCAGATTGATCGCCTCGTCGCTCCGCCTGATGTCTACCAGCGCCAGAAACAGCTTCTCCGGGTAACGGTCGGCCTGGCTGGTAAGGATGCAGCGCAGCAGGCTGTAGCGCCAGAGCCGGGGCAGCGCCAGGGCCTGTGCGGCCGCATCGTCTGCGGCCGCATCGATGACCGCCTGGCGGGAGAGGTCAAGATCCAGCGCGTAGCTGCGCGTGCTCGGGTCTTGGCGGCGCTTGGCGGCGCCGTATGTGCCAACGTCGATGACACCCCAGAGTCGGTCGTAGGCCCGCGCTGCCGACAGGTGGGCGATGTAATGCTGGCGGGCATACATGCGCCGCTCCTGCTCCAGGGCATCGCTTGGTGCATCCTGCCAGATTGTGGCTATGCCGCCTTTGCCGCCCGCGCACCAGTCGGCGAGTTGCTGGTGATACCCTTCCTCTTCGTCCGTGGCGAAGATATACACATCCTCGGGATAGGCCAAGCTCTGGCGTAGGAAGTCGCCGAGCTTCAGGTGGAACAGCCCGTAGCACCCCTCCCCATCGCGCTGGATGAGCCCGCCCAGACGTTCCAGGCCCTGGCGGGCCCGGAGATCGTCAGCGCCAATCAGCGTCCGCAGGGCGCGCTGGCTGAGCGGGGCGCGGGCGGCCAGCAGCAGGCCGAGGATCGGGCGCAGCACTGCCTCCCATTGGCGCTCGTTGCGCTGGAAACGCTCGATGCTGAGCGAAAAGAGATTTGCCGGGTTGTCGGCAACCCTGGCGATGATCTGCTCGGGCTCACTGGCGTCGGCCTGAGCCAGCTCGCGGGCCACCAGGTCGAGATAGAGGGCATTCTCCTGCATTGCTTTGTAGAAGCGATTAGCTAGATCTGCGCTGAGTATCACTCTACGATGCGCTAGAATCAGGTCGAAGTCAGTGCGACTGAGCGCGGGCAGCCAATACTCGTGCTGGGGCTTGCGCAGCTCCAGGGGCTTGAGGGTATCGTTGGGGCGGGTGCCCAGGACAAAGACAATGCCGGCGGGCGGCTCCTCGGGCAGGAAGCTCAGGTCGCGCACTCCGCTGGCGTCCTCCTCGATCTGGTCGAGGCCGTCGATATAGAGAAGCCCCTGCTTACCCTGCTGCGCCACGTCGCGCAGCGCCGCGGCGAAGTCGTCGCGCAGCGCCGGGCGACTGTCGGAAGCGGCGTAGAGATCGGGGAGGTCGTAGGTGAGGCAGAGGCGAGCGATCAGGTTGCGCAGCAGGCCGACCTGGTGGTCGGGGCCGGGGCTGAAGGGGATGAAGTGGCAGATCGGCACTCCCGCCCCCGGCCGCTGGAGTCGCTCCTGCAGAACCGTTCCATCAGCGCCGGCAACCTCGAGCGCATCGGCGACCAGCTTCGCGATCACGCTGCTCTTGCCCTGCCCGGCCTGCCCGGTGATCGTGACATACCCGCCGGTGGGCAGCTTCTCGGCGATGTGCTGGCGGATCTCGGCCAGCTCGGCTACGCGGCCCACAAACGCCTCTCTACGGCTGGCGATGAAGCCGGAGTGGTCGTGGAGCAGGGCGCGCAGGGTGTGCTCGCGGGTGGCCAGGCGTGGGTCGGGCGGCGCCTTCTCGCGCCACAGCCGCCCGTCCGTCCTGAGCCAGAGCGCCGCCTGCCACCAGGGCCGCTTGTCGCCCAGCGTTGCCCGCGCCGCCGCGAGTGCCTGGTCGAGCTGCCCGTCGCGGCGCAGCTCGCTGATCAGCGTCGGCAGCAGGACCTTCATCGTGCCCATCGCCACGTCGCCCTGGAAGCCGAGCACCGCCGGGACGCCAGCG
>JAAXUL010000028.1 GCA_013336035.1 Chloroflexales bacterium | reverse complement strand
TTGTCGCCGCCTCCTGATTGCAGGCCATAGCGTGGGCGGCGTGGCGAAAGCTGTAGCGCTCGAAGAGGCTGAAGGGCGGTGGGTAGGTCCGCTCGATATTGGCGTAATTGTAGAAGCAGCAGCGGGTGCCGAGGGCGACGCCCAGACGCATAGCCTGGAACGTGGCAAGGTTGAACGACTCTTCGTCGATGTGCAGCACATCGGGGCGCAGGCGGCGCAGCGCGCGCCCAAGCGTCGGGTAGAAGTGCAGGTGGTGCTGGCCATTGAGCGCGATCGGCAGGCTCTCGAGGCGGTAGCCCGCGGTGTAGCGGCGCTCGAGGCGCAGCAGGCCGACCCGGGGCTCGCGCCAGGCGGGCGGCACCAGGGCCGTCAGCTCGACGCCGAGCTGCGCGATCTCCTCGAGCTTGCGCTGGTAGGCGCCGGCGACCAGGGCCTTCGAGAGGATGACAACCTTCATAGAGTGGAGGGGCTGCAACACTGAGGAGAGGGCACGGGCATCTGGGCGCGCCCCCTCTCCCGTGGCCTACGGAGGCCCTACCCGTTCTTGCGCACGAACTCGTCCATAAACGCCACCAGGGTGGCGCACGACTCCTCCTCGAGGGCGTTGTAGATCGAGGCGCGGATGCCGCCGACCGAGCGGTGGCCGGCGAGGCCGACCATACCCTGGGCCTGAGCCTCGGCGACAAACTGCTTCTCGAGGGCCTCGGCGGGCAGGCGGAAGGTGACGTTCATCTGCGAGCGGCTGGCCGGCTCGGCGTGGCCGCGGTAGAAGCCGCCCGAGCGGTCGATCGCCCCGTAGACCAGGGCCGCCTTGCGGGCGTTGCGCTCGGCCATCGCGGGCAGGCCGCCCAGGCCCTCGATCCAGCCGAGCACCAGGTCGAGCATATAGACGGCAAAGACCGGCGGGGTGTTATAGAGCGAGTTGTTCTTAGCGTAGGTCTTGTAGCTGAAGATCGCCGGCTGGCCGGCGCGCGCGCGCTCCAGGAAGCTCTGGCGGATGAGCACGGCCGTGACGCCGGCGGGGCCGATGTTCTTCTGGGCGCCCGCATAGATCAGGGCAAACTTCGTGGCGTCGAAGGGCCGCGAGAGGATATCGCTGCTCATATCGGCCACGAGAGGCACCTCGCCAAGATCGGGCAGGCTGGCCCACTGCACGCCCTGTATCGTCTCGTTGCTGGTGATATGCACATAGGCGGGCTGGTCGCTGAGGCGCAGGTCAGCCAGGGCGGGCACCGCCCTGAAGCCCCCCTCGGCGGTGGTGGCCGCCACATTGGCCTGGCCGACGCGCTTCGCCTCCTCGACGGCCTTCTCGCCCCACGAGCCGGTCAGCACATAGTCGGCCACGGCGCCCGGGGCCAGGAAGTTGAGGGCGAGCAGCGCGAACTGGCCGCTGGCGCCGCCCTGCATAAAGAGCACCCGGTAATCGTCGCCGAGGCCGAGCAGGGCCTTGAAGCGGGACTCGGCGCTGCCATTGACCGCCTCGTACTCTTTCGAGCGGTGGCTCATCTCGAGGATCGACATGCCGCGGCCCTTATAGTCGAGCAGCTCGGCCTGGGCGCGCTCTAGAACCGCCCGCGGCAGCACCGCGGGGCCCGCGTTGAAATTATGCACGGCCATTATGGGTTCTCCTCCGCTAACGGGGACGAGATAACGCCCCACAGTATACTCCAACCCGAAACAGCCGCCGCAGGCCCTCACCGCGTCGCAGAGGTGTCCGGCGCCGCCTGCCCGCCGCGGCCAACAACCATCCAGAAAGCCCCGGCCCCGACCAGGGCCACGATTAGCAGCGGCAGGATGAGCTTACGCATCACGAGTTCCTTTCAGGAAGGGCCGGCTGGGCGGCCGGGGCCTCGGGGGTGACGATCTGGCCATCGGCGACAAGCACGGCCCGCCCGGCGCGGCGCGATAGGTCGTTATCGTGGGTCACCATCACCACCGTCTTGCCCTGGGCCGCCAGGTCTTTGAAGAGCTGGAAGATCGAGGCCGCGGTCTTGCTGTCGAGGTTGCCGGTGGGCTCATCGGCCATCAGCAGCGGCGGGTCGTTGGCCAGGGCGCGGGCGATCGCCACGCGCTGCTGCTGGCCGCCCGAAAGGGCCCCAGGCAGCTTATCGGCCTGCTCGACCATATCCATACGCTCGAGCAGGGCCATCGCTCGGGCGAGGCGCTGGCGCTCGTTGCCGATATCGCAGAAGTCCATCGGCAGCATCACATTCTCAACCACGGTGAGGGTCGGCAGCAGCTGGAAGAACTGAAAGATGATCCCGATATGCATGCCGCGCCACTCGGCCAGGGCGCCCTCGTCCAGGCGCGTCAGGTTGGTGCCAGCCACGTGGACCTCGCCGCTGGTCGGCCGGTCGATGCCGGTGATCATATTCATCATCGTCGACTTGCCACTGCCCGACTTGCCGACCACGGCCACAAACTCGCCGGGCGCCACCGTCAGGTCCACGCCGCGCAGCGCCACATAGGGCCCGGCCGCCGTCTCGTACTCCTTAACGACGCCGGACAGGGTGATGATTGGCCCGGGGGCCGCGCCGTTCGTAGCCGTGGTAGGCGCGCGGCGCTGTAGGAAGCCGAACATAGGTAGGTCCCTCACTCGTAGGCCAGCACTTCGCGCACAGTCAGGCGGACGGCCGAGCGGGCGGGCAGCAGGCTCGCCACGAGGGCGATCAGCAGCACGGCGCCCAGCCAGATCGCCACGGCCGGCAGGGCGTAGGTCCAGGTCAGCGGCGTATTAAGCAGCCCCAACCCGAAGGCGTAGCACATCGCGTAGCTCATCGGCAGCGAGATTATGGTGCCGATCAGCCAGGCCAGGCAGGCGATCACCAGCCCCTCGCTGACGACGATCTGGCGCACCGCGCGGTCGGCGGCGCCCACGGCGCGCATGATCCCGATCTCACGGGTCCGCTCGAGCACATTGATGCTCATCGTGCCGGCCAGGCCCAGGCCGCCGACGATCCCGATCAGGGTGGCCATAATCGAGAGCACCACGCTGATCAGGTTGAAGCGCTCAGCCAGGATGGCCCGGTCCTCCGAGCGGCTGTGGATGAGCCGCACGTCGTAGCCATCGCTCTCGAGCTGGCGCTCCATAGCCTCGGCGGTGGCCTTGTGGCTCGCCGGATCGTGGCCCACCGTGGCGACGCGCAGCGTATCGGTGCGGCCCACGCCGCCGTAGACCCGCGTGTAGGCGTCGAGCGAGATGTAGACCAGCACCGGGTTGACCGGGGGCTGTAGCTCCTCGATAAAGCCGACGACCCGCCAGCTCTGCTCATCGTCGCCGATCTTGATCTTGAGCTCGTCGCCCACCCTGGTGCCCGGCTCTTTATTCTTGATATTGGTGCTCAGCACGATCGCGTGGTCGTCGCCCGGCAACAGCCAGCGGCCCTCGGACATGCGGGGGGAGAACATCGCCGTGCCGGCGGGCATGGCGCGCACGCTCATCGCATCGCCGGTGCTGCCGTCGGCGCGCACTGGGAAGGCCGTGTCGCGCAGCAGGGCCTCGACGCTTGTCACCCCGGGCACGGCCAGCGCCGCGGGCGCGACCCGGGCCACACGGTAGGGCCGGCTGAACTGCACCTCGACATCGTAGCGCTGCGAGGCGATGCTCTCGTCGAGGGTGGTGAACAGCGAGGCCCTGAGCGTCATCGCCGAGACGAAGACGGCGCCGCCGAGGGCCAGGGCGACCAGGGTGCGGGCCAGGCGCCCCTTGCGGCGGAAGGTGTTGCGCAGGGCCAGCCGCGTCGGCCTGGTCAGGTGGCGCATACGCGAGATCAGCCGGTCGATCGGCGTGGGCTCGGCGGGCGCCGCCGTATCGCCCGCCAGGGCCTCGCGGGCGGGTCGGTGGGTCACGCCCCTGATCGGGGCGGCTGCCGCCACCAGGGGCACCAGCAGGGCCGCGGCCAACTCGATCAGCAGCACCTGCGGCGGCAGCTGGAAGCCCACGATGTCTACATTCAGCTGGCTGGACAGGAAGCCGGTCAGGGTCAGCCCGCCCAGGTAGCTCAGGGGCACCGCGATCACCAGGGCCAGCAGCCCGAACGAGGCGGCCAGGACAAAGTACATCCCGGCGATCTGGCCGGCGCGCGCCCCGATCGCCTTCATCACGCCGATCTGGCGGGTCTGCTGAGTCAGGATGGCGCTGATCGTGTTGATGATCAGGAAGGTGCTGATCAGCAGGGCCAACGAGCCGATCGTGGCCATGATCGCCAGGAGGGTCGGCAGGATCACCTCGACCGGGTGCTGGAGCGGCGTCGGCACGTCGGTGTTCAGCACCTCGCGCCCGCCCCGCTCGATCAGGCGCTCGACGTCGGCCGCCACGGCGCGGATGTGCGCCTCGTCGGTGCGGTCGCCCTCGACGACGATAGCCAGCTGATTGTAGCCCTGGGGCCCGCCCAGCCACTCGAGCGTATCGAAGGTGATATAGCCGAAGACCTGGCCCGAGATCACCGCGGGCGGCAGGCTCAGGTCATGGGTCAGGCCGGCGATTGGCATGCTGCGGGCGTCGTGCCCGGACAGCTGGAGCGTAATCAGGCCGCCCAGCTGCGAGCGGGTTTTGGCCAGCGAGGCGCGCTCGATCAGGATAGCGTTGTCGGGGGCGGGCCAGGCGCCCTGCCATGGCTTGACGATGCCGACCTCGGTGACGCCATCGTTGGGCAGCACATAGAGGACGGTGTCTTGCCAGGCCTCGGGGCCGGTCTGGATGCGGACGGCCACGGCCCGGCGGCCCTGGGCCTCGGCGACATTGGGTAGCCCGCGGACAGCCTCGACCAGGTCGTCGTCGAAGGGCTCGGTGGTGATGATCGCGCTAGCCGGGTTGGTGGCCAGAAAGCTCGTGCGCAGCTCGCGCTGAAGCACGATGCGCCCGGCCATGATTGTGCCGAAGGCGAAGACGCCGACGGCGATCGAGAGCACCACCAGGGCTGTGCGCGTCCGGTTGAAGGCCAGGTCGCGGATAACTTTTTTCCAGCGGGGGCGCAGCATAGGCCGCTCCTTAGTCCCGTGAGCCTATTATTGATTGACCAGTCAATCAAAATTGTACTATGCCTGTCAAGAGCTCGCCTCGGGCGAGAGGCTGAGGTCGATGTGCGCGGCGACGACATTCACAACCTCGCCGTGCGCGGCAGCCTCGCCGCCCTGCGCCACAAGCCATAATCCGGACTATGGTACACTGGCGCCATGCCTGAGCCGCAGCCACTCTCGCGCCGTGCCGCGCTGATCATGACCCTGCTGGTCTTCGTGATCGCCCTGCTGCCACGTGTCGTTGTCCTCGACTGGGGCCTACCCTACGTCGAGCACGCTGACGAGCCGCATTATGTCGAAGAGGTCGTCGACATGGTGCGCACAGGCGACCCAAACCCCAACTTCTTCCGCCACCCCACCCTGGTCTTCTATATGCTCGCCATCGTCACCAGGGCCTACGGCGAGCTGAAGGTCCGCGACGGCACCTACGCCTCGCTGGCCGATCTGCCTGACAAGACCTACGGCTTCACCACCGACGAGGGGCTCTACGTCTGGAACCGGGCGCTCATCGCCGCGCTCGGCGCGGCGACGGCGGCCCTGACTTTCGTGCTGGCGCTGCGCATGTTCGGCTGGCCCACAGCCCTGGTGGCGGCGGCCCTTATGGCGGGCTCAAAGTTTCACATAGAGCACAGCTACTACATCGCCACCAGCGGCCCCACGGGCCTCTTCGCCACCGTCGTCCTCTTGGCCGCGTGGGAGGTGGCCAGCACGGGGCGCTGGCGCGGCTATCTGGTCGGCGGTATGGCCACGGGCCTCGCCGCCGCCGTGAAGTACAACGCCGGCATCGTCGGCCTCGCCCTCGGCGTGGGCGCCCTGATCTACACCTGGGGCCGCCGGGCCGAGCTGCTGCGCGTGCACGTGCCGCGCCTCGTGGCCGCCGCGGCCATCTCCATCGCCGTCTTCTTTGCCACCACCCCCTTCGCTCTAATCGAGTGGGACCACTTCTTCTATGATGTCACCGGCCAGTCAGAGATCTACAGCCAGGGCGGCGGGAACTTCGAGGGCCCATGGAACGTGGCCGGCTACGCGGGCTTCTTCTGGCGCGAGGGCCTGCGCTGGTCCGGCTGTGCGCTGCTGGCGGCCGGGCTGCCCCTGCTGCTGCGCCGCCGCCCCCGCCAGAGCATCCTGCTCCTCGCCACCGTGGCCGCCGAGCTGCTGCTGCTCCTATCGTACACCACCAACTTCGTCCGCAACCTGCTGATCATCTACCCCGCCGTCGCCGTGCTCGCCGCCGCCGCCACTGCCGAGCTCGCCGCCTGGGTCGGCCGCCGCATTGGCGCCCGCGCCGGGGTAGACGGCGCGCAGCTGATCGATATCCGCCCGGGCGGCGCGCCCTCGACGTCCGAGCTGCGCCGCGCCAGGGCGGCCAGCCGCGCCGGCGGCATCGCCCTGGCCGCCCTGGGGGTTTTGCTCATCACCCCCCATGTCCTTGACAGCGCATGGCTGCTCGGCTACTGGGGCAAGCCGCACACCCTGGTGCAGGCCGCCGCGCGGCTGCGCGAGCAGCCCCGGGGCATGCTTGCCGCCGTCGAGGCCAAGGCCGTCCAGTGGTCGGGCGACCCGGCGGCCCAGCCGGTGGACTTCCTCGGCGAGCACGGGCCCGAGTGGTACAGCGCCCGCGGCTACCGCTACCTCCTGCTCAACAGCGAGCGCTACGCCCCCGAGGTCCAGGCCAACTACGACCGCCTGCTGAGCGGGGGCACGGCCATCCTCACTATGCCGTCCCGCGACCTCGGGCTCCAGCCGGGCCCCGGCGGCGCCCTGGTCGACCTCGGCGAGCGTCTCGACCTGATGCCATTCGCGCGGCGCGAGGCCCGCTTTGGCGACGCCATCGCTCTGCTCGGCTACGAGCTGCGCCCCGGCGAGCCGCGCAGCCGCATCACGCCCCTCGAGGGCGCCGACGCGCGCGAGCTGTCGCCCGCCCAGCCCGTGCAGATCAACCTCTACTGGCGGGCCCTCGCGCCGATGGGGGTTGACTACACCCTCTTCGTGCACCTCTACGACGGCGCCGGGGCCCGCGTGGCCCAGCGCGACCTGCCCCTGCGCTACGAGGACTACCCGACCAGCCGCTGGCAGCCCGGCGAGCTGGTCATCGACCGCGCCGATATGCCCCTGCCGGCCCTCCCCCCGGGCGACTACAGCATGCGCATCGGCATCTACGACGCCGCGACGGGCGCGCCCCTCTCCGCAGAGGGCGACGCGCCCGTCGTGCTGACGACGATCAGCGTGCGGTAGCGCACATCGCCGCCGCCTATCGCTCGTCGGCGGTCACTTCAGCTCACGCTTCAGGATCTTCCCCGTCGCCGTCTTGGGCAGGCTCTCGCGGAACTCGACCGAGCGCGGGTACTTATAGGCCGCCAGGCGCTCTTTGCAGTAGTCGATCAGCTCCTGCTCGCTGACGCTCTGGCCGGGCTTGCAGGACACCACCGCCTTAATCTCCTCGCCGAGGGCCGGGTCAGGCATGCCGATCACGGCCGCCTCGGCCACGGCGGGGTGGGCGTAGAGGATCTCCTCGACCTCGCGGGGGTAGACGTTGAAGCCGCCGCGGAGGATCATGTCCTTCACCCGGTCGACGATGAAGAAGAAGCCGTCCTCGTCAACCTTCGCCAGGTCGCCGCTATGGAACCAGCCGCCGCGGATCGCCTCGGCCGTGGCCTCGGGGCGCTTGTAGTAGCCCTTCATCACATTGTGGCCGCGGATGACGATCTCGCCCATCTCGCCCGTCGCCACCGGCTTGCCCTCCAGGTCCACGGCCTGCATCTCGACGCCCCAGAGCGGCGTGCCGATGCTGCCCGGCTTGGCCGGGCGGTCAAGGTGGTTGAACGAGGCGATTGGCGAGGTCTCCGAGAGGCCGTAGCCCTCCATGATCTGCACGTTGTGCTTCTTGTTAAAGGTGAGCATCACCTCGACGGGCATCGAGGCCCCGCCGGACACGCAGCGCCGCAGCGAGCTAAGGTCATAGTTAGGTATCTCGGGGTGGTTTAGCAGGTAGAAGTACATCGTCGGCACGCCCGCGAAGACCGTGACCTTATCGCGCTGGATGATCTCTGCCGCCTTCACCGGGTCGAAGCGCGGCAGCATAGTCATCGTCGCGCCCATGTAGGTTGTGACGTTCATCACGGCTGTCTGCCCAAACGAGTGGAAGAGGGGCAGGGTCGCCAGAAAGATATCGTCCTTGGTCACGCCGAGCAGCTTCTCAGCGGCCACCATAGCATTGAAGAACATATTGAAGTGCGACAGCTCGGCGCCCTTGGGCCGCCCGGTGGTGCCCGAGGTATAGAGGATCACCGCCGTGTCGTCCGGCCCCGTCGGGAACAGCTCGAAGGTCGGCGGGTGATCGGCGATAAGCTGATTGAAGCTGAGCGCGCCGTCGGGCAGCGGGGCAGTGCTGCCGGGCGCCTGCACCACGATCAGGTTGTGGCAAGTCTGGGCCCGCCGGAAGCCCGGCACGGCCTCGGCCGCGAAGCCCTCCCAGACAATCAGGGCCTTGGCATCGCTGTCCTCGAGGTGATACTGGATCTCGCTGTGCTTGAACAGCACATTGAGCGGCACCACGGCGGCGCCCGTCTTCAGGATGCCGTAGTAGCATATTGGGAAGTGGGGCGTGTTCGGGAGCATTATCGCCACCTTGTCGCCGTGCTGCACCCCCAGCGCAGCCAGGGCGTTGGCGATCTTGTTGGCCGCGCCATTCAGCTCTGCGTAACGCAGTTTATAGTCATCGAGGCTTACCGCAAGCTTACTCGGGTCGCGGCGGGTGCTCTGCTCCAGGATCACGGCGAGGTTCAGCATCGAACGCTCCTTTCACCACGTTGTCTGTATTGTGGAAACTATGTGGGACAATGTGGATTATATGGGGCTGCGCTCGCCGCGTCAATCACGCCATGCTATACTCCTGCACAGATATATGGTACAAGCAGCGGAGCAGCCATGAAGCAGCAGATCGAGGTGCCCGGCGAGTGGGACAGCATCGCCACCCTGATGGCCTTCGCCGACAGCGTCGAGTCCCACCTTCCGCTCTCGCCCGATCAGTGCTACCTGCTGCGCCTGGTGATCGAAGAGATCGCCACCAACATCGTGAAGTACGGCTACGCCAATGCCGCCCGTGACATTATCCAGTTCACCTGTGTGTGCGAGGGCGACACGCTGCGCGTCACTATCCGCGACCGCGGCCACCCCTTCGACCCGCGCGACCACCCGGACCCCGACCTGAGCGCCAATGAGGCCGCCGACCGCTCGGTCGGGGGCCTCGGCCTATTCTTCGTGCGCCAGCTTGCCGATCATGTTGACTATAGCCACGATCCCGCCAGCGGCTGGAACGAGCTGACAGTGATCAAAAGGCCATAACCCTATGCTCGACGCATTGCTGCGCCAGAACCCGCTCTTCAGCCAGCTGCCCGCCGCCGCCCTCGACACCCTCACCGACAACATCGGCCGGCGCCGCGTCCCCGCGGGCGAGACCCTCTTCAGCCAGGGCGATGTCGGCGTCGAGTGCTACGTCATCCTCACCGGCGAGCTCGAGGTGCTCACCTACGTCAACGGCGACGAGCATCGCCTCGACATCTACCAACCCGGCCAGATCATCGGCGAGATGGCCCTGCTCGACCGCAGCCCGCGCTCAGCGACCGTGCGCGCCCTCGCCGAGGCCGACCTGATCGTCCTCGGCGAAGAGACCTTTAAGACCCTGCTCAGCCTGAACCCTGAGCTGGCCATGAGCATGCTGCGCAGCGGCACGGCCCGGGTCCGCAACACGAACCAGCGCATGATCGCCAACCTCGAGCGCAAGAACGCCGAGCTGCTCAAGGCCTACCAGCAGCTCCAGGCCGCCCAGGCCGAGCTGATCCGCCTCAACCGCCTCGAGGAAGAGCTGGCTGTCGCTCGTCGCATCCAGGAGTCCTTCCTGCCCCGCAGCCTCCCCCAGCCCGACGGGTGGCAGATGGCCGCCTACAGCCGCGGCGCCCAGGCCGTCGGGGGCGACTTCTTCGACTGCATCGAGCTGTCCGACGGCCGCCTGGGCCTGGTCGTCGCCGACGCCTGCGGCAAAGGGGTCACCGCCGCCCTCTTCGTCGTCCTCACCCGCTCGCTCTTGCGGGCCGCCTCGCAGGCCCCCTGGATCTTCCAGGGCGGCATGGTCCTCGACGCCGAGAGCGTGCTGACCGGCGCCCTCTGGCTCGTCAACGACTATATCTGCCGCGAGCACGCCGAGAGCAACATGTTTATCACGCTCTTCTACGCCGTGCTCGACCCGCGCACCGGCGATCTGGCCTATGTCAACGCGGGCCATAACCCGCCGCTGCTCGTCACCCCTGGCGCCGCCGCCATCGCCGAGACCGGCGAGGGCACGCTGCCGGTCGGCATTATGCCTGCCCAGACCTACAATGTGCTGCGCGCCTCGCTCGGCCCCGGCGAGCGCCTGGTCGCCTTCAGCGACGGCATCACCGAGGCCATGAACACCTCGGGCGAGCTCTTCGGCGACGACCGGCTCCACCTCGCGCTGCGCGAGGAGGCCCACATGGACAGCAGCCAGCTCGTCAGCGCCATCATCGCCCGCGTCGACGCCTACGCCGAGGGCGCCCCCCAGGCCGACGATATGACCCTGCTGATCGTGACCCGCGCCGGATCAGGCCCGTACGGCCAGCCGCACCCCGGCATGCTATAATTGAGCTCCCGGACTTAGCCAGACGGTTCAAGAAGCAGCTCTCGAATACGAAAGGGACCCGGCCGTGAACGTAGAGCAGATCGACGACGTGCTCGTGATCGAGCTGCCCGCCCGCCTCGACGCCGTCGGCGTCGCAGCTATCGAGGGCCAACTCGCCGAGGCGGCCACCGCTCACAAGGGCAAGGTCCTGGCCGATATGAGCCAGGTCACCTTCGTCGCGAGTCTCGCCCTTCGCATGCTGCTGACCACCTTCAAGGCGGTCCAGCCCCTCGGCGGCGATCTGCGCCTCGCCGGGCTCCAGCCTCAGATCGCCGAGATCTTTCGCAAGAGCCGCTTCGACACGCTCTTCAAGATCTACCCCGACCGCGTGTCGGCCCTCGCCGCCTACCGCTAAGCCTGCGCTCAGGGGGGGTCAGCCCTCCCTGAGGGCTTCCCCTTGGTTGACCCTCCCCCCTCGCCGTGCTATACTTGCCCCTGAGCCTAGCGTCCCAGGTTTCTGTTAGCATGCAAGAGGGTGCTCTATGGCCCAGACCCGTCTGGTCATTGCCGATGATGAGTCGATCATCCGCATGAATCTCAAGGAGACCCTCGTCGGTCTCGGCTACCTCGTGGTCGGCGAGGCCGGCGATGGCGTCAGCGTGATAAATCTGGCCCGCGAGCTACGGCCCGACCTGGTCCTGATGGACATCAAAATGCCCAAGCTCGACGGGATCCAGGCCGCCAAGATCCTCACCGAGGAGAAGATCGCCCCTGTGCTCCTCCTCACCGCCTACTCCGACCGCGAGCTCGTCGAGCGCGCCAAAGAGGCCGGCGTCGTCAACTATGTGGTCAAGCCCTTCCGCGAGGCCGAGCTCCTGCCCGCCATCGAGATCGCGATGGCCCGCTACCAGGAGTTCCTCGAGATGGACACTCAGATCTCCGACCTCAAGGAGACCCTCGACACGCGCAAGCTCGTCGAGCGCGCCAAGGGCATCCTCATGGATACGCAGGGCCTCAAAGAGGCCGAGGCCTTCCGCAAGATCCAGCAGCTCTCGATGAACACGCGCAAGTCGATGAAGGAGATCGCCCAGGCCATCCTCCTGGCCAATGAGATCTAGGCCCCCAGGTGTCGGATCAGCCTCAGACGCCCGAAGCTCCATCTACCGCCCCGACGCCCGGCCCGCGCAAGGGCCTCGCGGCTGCGCTGCCATTTATAATCACGGCGGTCGCAGCCGTTCTGTTTAGCCTTGCCGCCCAGCTGCTGCTCTTCCCCCGCCCGCCCGCGACGACGCTCGCGCCCACAGCCGCCGCGCCCATCGCCACAGCCGCAGCCCCGACAGCCGGCCCCGTCACCACCCCGCCCGCCGCCGAGGGCGTGCTGCGCCTCGATATCCTCGACCTCCAGGAGCAGGACCGCCAGATCTGGAGCGCGCTCTACCTGCTGCGGGCCGCCTCACAGATCGATGACGCGGCCGCCGCCCTCCAGATGAATGACATAGACGAGGCCGACCGCACCCTGCTCACCGCCTACCGCTCCCTCGACCGGGCCTACGCCTTCAGCGCCGAGCAGGAGAAAGGCCCCATCGACACCTTCCGCCTCCAGATTAGCCAGATCCGCGACGACCTGCGCGTCCGCCCCGAGGGCACCGACCGCCGCCTCCGCCAGATCCGCCGCCTTGTGCTCAGCCTGGTTGACGAGGGCGGGTAGGGTGGCAGTGCTACCCGCCGCCCTTGCCCTCGAAGTCGACGAAGCGGTACCCCACGCCCCGCTCGGTTAGGATGTACTTCGGGTGGGCCGGGTCCTCCTCGAGCTTCTGCCGCAGGTAGGTGATATAGAGCCGCAGGTAATGGTTCTCGTCGCGGTACTCAGGCCCCCAGACCTTCGAGAGCAGCATCTCGTGGGTCTGCACATAGCCCGCGTTCTGCACCAGGTGGTAGAGCAGGCGGTACTCGGTCGGGCGCAGATTCACCCGCTGCCCGCTCACCAGCACCTCGCGGCGGGCAAAGTCGATGCTGAGCCGGCCGTCTACCCGGACCATCGTCTGGGGAACGGGGGGGGCCGTGTAGTGCCGGCGCAGCACCGCCTTGATCCGGCTCACCAGCTCGCGGTGGCTGAAGGGCTTGCCGACATAGTCGTCGGCGCCGAGCTCGAGGCCGCGCACCCGGTCCTCCTCCTCGTCCTTGGCCGTCAGGATCAGCACCGGCACCTGCGAGAACTGCCTGATGCGGCGCAGGGCCTCGAAGCCGTCCATGACCGGCATCATCACGTCGAGCAGCACCACATCGGGCATGTCCTCGCGGACGTGGTCCACCGCCTCGCGCCCGTTCGACGCCGTGGTCACGCGCATCCCCTCGAGCTCGAGGTTCAGGCGCATAAAGCTGACCATGCGCGGCTCGTCGTCCACCACAAGGACCAGCTTATCTTTTAGCTCTGACATGGCTCTCTAGCTCCTCTCGGCGGGGGGCCGGGCCGGCCTGCTCGCTATTCTAGCAGGCGCGCGAGCGGATCTCAAGGCGCGCACCGCCAGGAGGGCGATCAGGATCGCCCCGTAGAGCAGGGGCTCGCGGGCCGTCTTCGAGAGCCAGAGGAAGTGCAGCGCCGCCAGAAGCGCCGCCGGGTAGACCAGCCAGTGCAGCCGCCGCCACCAGCGGCCGAGCCTGCGCACAGCGCCCCTGGTCGAGGTCAGGGCCAGCGGCAGCAGCAAGAGGAAGCTCGCCAGGCCCGCCAGGACATAGCGCTTCTCGGCGATGGCCTGGCCGATCAGCCCCGCATCGAGGCCGTAATCCACCGCAGTGAAGATCAGCAGGTGCAGGCAGATGTACAGAAAGCTGTAGAGCCCGAGGGGCTTGCGCAGAGCCACGGCCCACTTCCAGCCAAGCAGGATGTGCAGGGGCGTGCAGGCCAGCGAGAGCAGCAGCAGGACGAGCGCCGCCTTGCCGGTGCGCAGGGTCAGGTCCTGGATCGGGTTCACCGACAGCTGGCCCGTCGCCCCGTCGAAGAGCAGCAGGGCCAGGGGCAGCAGGCTGCCGCCATGGACAGCAACAGTTAGCAGGCGGCGAATGACGTTCGGCGGCCGGCGACCTGCGGTCATCAGTAGTGCTCCCGCAGGTCCATCCCAGCGTAGAGCGCGGCGACCTCGTCGGCGTAACCATTGAACGGCAGCGTGGGGCGCCGCCGCAGCTCGCCGATACGGCGCTCGCTCGCCTGAGACCAGCGCGGGTGGTCTACCTCGGGGTTGACATTGGCGTAGAAGCCGTACTCATTCGGCGCCAGGGCCATCCAGAGCGAGGTCGGGGCCTCGGCCACCAGATCGATCTTCGCGATCGCCTTGATGCTCTTGAAGCCATACTTCCAGGGCACCACCAGGCGCACAGGGCCGCCATTCTGCGGGGCCAGCCCCTGCCCATAAAGGCCGGTGGCCAGCAGCGTCAGGTCGTGCATAGCCTCATCGAGGCGCAGGCCCTCGACATAGGGCCAGGGGTAGAAGCGGTCGCGCTGGCCGGGCATCTCCTCGGGGCGGTAGACCGTCTCGAAGCGCACGTACTTCGCCCCGGCCTGGGGCTCGACCGCCGCCAGCAGCCGCCCGAGGGGGAAGCCGCTCCAGGGGATCACCATTGACCACGCCTCGACGCAGCGCAGCCGGTAGATGCGCTCCTCCTGGCCGAGGGCCAGCAGATCCTCGAGGCCGAAGGTGCGGGGCTTGCCGACCATGCCGCCAACCTGCACCTCCCACGGCGAGGTCTGAAACTGCTGGGCCAGGCGCGCCACGCCCTCTTTATCGGTGGTGAACTCGTAGTAGTTATTATAGTTGCTGATCTGCTCGAGGCTGTTCAGGGGGTCGCCCAGATCGTCGGTGCGCCCATCGGCGGGCCGGGGGGTGACCGCAGGGGCGGGGGTGCCGCCGCCACACGCCGCCAACAGGGCCGCCGCGCTCAGGGCGCCCGCCCCGCCCAGGAAGGCCCGCCGTGACAGATAGGTGTGCTCCGGGGTAATCTCGGAGGATGGGATCTTGCGCATAGCTTATCCTCATTTAACGATAGGCCGCTCATGCTCTCCTACGAGACAATCCTCACACCCGGATGTTACACAGTCCTAACGGGCGAACAACAAAAATGAGGCGGGGCCGGGCGGCCCGCCTCACCCTCGCACCTTGCGCCGCTAGAGCATGCCGACCGTCGAGTTATCACCGAGCAGCAGCCTGTAGGCCTTGGGCTTCAGGGGGCTGCGCGCGACCTCCACATTGCGGCCGATCAGGCTATCCTCGAGGCGGTGGGGGAGGCCGCGGATGCTGCTGTGCTCGAGGACGATGCTATGCTCGATCTCGCTATCCTCAACCAGGCAGTGGTGATAGATCGAGGTGAAGGGGCCGACATACGAGTTGAGGATGCGGGTCTTCTCGCCGATGATCGCCGGGCCACGGATGGTCGAGTTGATCACCTCGGCGCCGGGCTCGATGATCACCTTACCGATCAGCTGGGTGTCGCGGTCGACATAGCCGTGGACAGCGGGCGGCATCTCCTCGAGGATCAGCCGGTTAGCCTCGAGCATATCGTCCTTCTTACCGGTGTCGATCCACCAGCCCTCGTGGACATAGGGGAAGACGTGGTGGCCGGAGTGGACGAGCCACTGGATCGCATCGGTGATCTCGAGCTCGCCGCGGGGCGAGGGCCTGATGCTATTGACAGCCTCGAAAATATGGTGGTCGAACATATAGATGCCCACCAGGGCCAGGTCGCTGCGCGGCTCGCGGGGCTTCTCGACCAGGCGCGCGATCCGCCCCTCGTCATCGAGCTCGGCGACGCCGAAGGAGCGGGGGTCGGCGACCTTCTTGAGCACGATCTGGGCATTGAAGTGGCTGCGGCCGAACTGCTCGATCAGGGGGCTGATCCCGCCCTGGATGCAGTTATCGCCGAGGAACATCACGAAGCGCTCATCGCCGAGAAACTCCTGGCTGATCTTGACGGCGTGGGCGAGGCCGAGCGGGGCATCCTGAGCGATGTAGGAGATCTTCACGCCCCACTGACGGCCATTGCCCACGGCAGCGCGGATCTCATCGCCCGTATCGCCAATGACGATCCCGATATCGCTGATGCCGGCGTCGCGGATCGCCTCGATCACACGGAAGAGCACGGGCTTGTTAGCCACGGGCACAAGCTGCTTGGCGCTCGTATACGTGATGGGGCGCAGGCGCGTGCCTTTGCCGCCGCTGAGAACCAGCCCTTTCATGGGAGCCCCTTTCGGTAGGTGGGTGGTGTACCGGCAGACGATTATACCATCGCACACAAAGGCGCCCCCCGCCCCTGGATAGGGGGCGGGGGGCGTCAGGCATACGCCAGAGCGCTTCTTAGCGGTACGGTCGGATAGCGCCGACGAAGTGATTCTGCCAGTAGCTGCTCCAGACACCAGAGACCTGCACGCCGTAGCGAGGCGTCATGGCGTGGACTATCTGGCCACCGCCGATATAGATCGCCACGTGAGAGATGCCGCGGTGCCCGCCGGTGCCGGCGAAGAAGACCAGGTCGCCGGGGGCCAGGCTGCTCAGGCTACCGATCATAGCGCCGATACGGGTGCTGTACTGGGCGGCGGCGCTGTGGGGCAGGCCCACGCCGAACTGCCGGTAGACGTAGCTAGTCAGGCCGCTGCAGTCGAAGCCGGAGGGGCTAGAGCCGCCCCAGCGGTAGCGCGAGCCGATGAACTGCACCGCGTAGCCGGCCACATCGCCGCTGGCGGGGATGCTGACCGAGGCGCTACTGCCGCCGCCGGACAGCGAAGCGCGCGCCCTGGCGGGCAGGGCAGGGATATCATTGGTCGCCGGCACACGCCGCACGGCCATCGGCGAGACCTTAAGCAGATCAGAGAAGATCCAGGCCTTGGTGCCGTTCTCGAGCTGCACCCGGAACCAGTCTTTGTGCTTGGCGAGCAGGCTCACGCCGCTGCCAGCATCGACTGAGCCGACCCGGTCATAGGCCGAGCCGGGGCCCTTGCGCAGGTTTACCGCGTTCTCGAGCACGGTGCCGACCAGGGAAGGGTTGGGGTCGGGGATGCTCTGGGCGACTGGCACGCGCTCGATGACGCCCGAGATAATATTGAGGAAGTCGGCGGTGACCCAACCATACTGGGAGCCATACTCAACCAAAAACCAGCCCTCGTAGCGCTCTACCAGGGTCAGATCCTGGCCGAGGCCCATCCTGGCCATGCTCACATAGTTCGTGCGCGGGCCATCGCGCAGGTTGACGCCCTCTTCGCGCACTGTGCCGACTTTGGCGGGGGGAGGGGCTGGGATCAGCTCGGCAGGCACCTGGGCGAGATTGAAGACGACTGTATCGGGGACATCGACTAGCTCGGAGGCGACCCAGTAGAGCGTCTGGTCGCCGTCGCGGCGCACCTGCAGCCACTCCTCGTAGCGACCGACCACCTCGACGCCCTCGCCGCCACTGATGCGGCTAACCTCGTCGTAGGCTAGGCCAGGCCCATTGCGCAGCTTGACCACATCGCCCGAGATCATGGCCGGCACGGTCAGCGGGGCCAGCAGCTCGCTGCGGGACGAGAGCGACAGAGGCACCGGCAGGGCTTCGTCCTCGCTGAGGGGCGGGTCACCGACCATGGGCAGGGCCTCATGGCCAAGCTCGATCGGCCCGATGCCAAGGGGCACCTCGATCGGCGCTGTAGTTTCGGTGAGGGGGGGGGTTATGGATCGGGCTGGGAGCTGACTTAGTAGGAGGGCTAGGGGCACCGTGAGGGCCACAACGGCGTGGAGCACGAAGCGGGTTGGGAGCGTTCGGAGCCACGTACCGGGGGAGGCCAGGGATGCGGTAGCGCGATGGCGAAGCCCGTAGAATGAGCGACTATGCTGTCTGTACTTATCACGTCTGTGGGCCGCGAGTTGTTTTAGGCCCTCAACGTCACCGCGTAGCTGCGACGATGACTGGTTTCGATTTAGCTCGATCATGGAGCAGACCACCTCACTTAGGATCCCCGTGGCGCAGATTGGCGGATCTTAATATCCGCGACACGCTCCTGGTGTCTCGCGACCACGTTGGCAGTCAGGTAGGAATTACCCGACTATACCATAGGTTCGCGCACACTGCAAGCGTCAGCACCGTATCAGGTTTACTGCCTGGGTTTCCGTTTAGCAGGGCTACTTAAGCCTGTGCAGCACGGTCCCCTAGAAGTATTGCTGAGTGGGATGTTAGTAAACCCGGGTCACGCTCGCCATCCGGCGCGCCCACCAGAAAGGTAAAAGCAGTTTAAGGTACTCCAGAGGTTCTGTCAATAGTACTTCCTTTTTTACCGTTAGCAAGCCAAAAAATGGCTCTTTCCGCAATCCAACTGTAATCCAAATCGCACAAAAATGTAAGGGCTTTCCGCGCAGTTCCCCCCAGCCACGCTTGCGCCCATTTGGGCGACCACGGCGTTCTCAGGCCCGTCACGCCCTGCTGACGCCACTCTGAAAGCCGGGGAGCCTTCCTGATAATCATTATCAGCCTGGCGTACACTCGACAGTGATCACCCGCAAGGGACCATGGTACTAGGTTTACCCCATATCTATGCCGATCACCGCCCCGTCTAGACTCCCAGCAAGGCATATTGCCAGTAGTGAATGCCCGCCAGGGCCAGGCCTGGCGGGTCGAAGGCGGCGCCGGGCACCGGCGAGCCATAGGCCCGTAGCCCCTGATCGCGGGCGATCTTCATGGCCGTCAGGGTCTCGGCAGGCGCGGTCACGATCAGTATGCTCGTCGCGCCGGCGGCGTGGGCCTCGCGCGCAAGGGCGCGCAGCGCCGTAGCTCCCGCCGTGGCGGCGCCACCTGCCACCACCTGTGCCTCGGGCACCCCCCGCTCGACCATCTGGGCCTTGAGGCCCTCGCTACCCGCGCCCGCCACCACCACCCGAGCCACAAAGCCGCGCCGGTATAGCTCGAAGGTGTGGTCCGCCAGGGCGGCGGGGGGCACCGCCGGCGCAACCACCAGGGCCAGGTCGGCTCTACGCGCCTCGTCTCGCCCAGCCTGCAACCCTGCCGCGAGCACCACCAGAGACAGGGCCGCCAGCACCACCAGGGCCAGCGTCACCCCCAGGTAGGCCGCCTGCCGGCGCGCCCGCCGCCACCATATCTGCCGAAGCCCCCCCCCGCCCACCTCTGTCTCCTCGCCCATTCGCCCTCCGCGTTAAGGCAACGTGGCCTTGAGATCCATATCCTAGCGTCTGCTCTGCATCGACAAACCAGCGATGACCTGCTGGAGGTGCTGGGTGTCGAACGGCTTGGCGATCACGGCGTCGGCCCCACGGGCCCGAGCCTCGTCGGGGTCGATCTGCTCGCCCCAGCCCGTCACTAGCACCGTCCTGATGGTGTCGTCCAGCTTACGGGCCCGATTGATCAGCTCCCACCCCGACATCCCTGGCATCCCCAGATCGGTACAGATCAGGTCAAATGAGGCTGACGCCAGAGCCTCCATGGCCACTTCACCACTGACCGCCTCGGCCACGCTGTGTCCAAGCCTGCGGATCTGCCGCACCAGCACGCGCCGCACCGCCTCGTCATCCTCCACCACCAGGATGCGGAGGGCCTCTGTGGCAGGCGGCTCGATTTCCGGTTTTGCGGCAGAGAGCGCCGGTGGCCGTGCGGGCAGATAAATGCTGAAACTGGTGCCGGACCCCGGCTCGCTCGCAACGCTGATCAGCCCCTGGTGACGCTGCACAATCCCGTAGACCATCGCCAGGCCCATGCCGGTGCCCTGTGGGCCCTTCGTGGTAAAAAAGGGGTCGAAGATATGGTCCTGCACCTCGGTGCTCATCCCCATGCCTGTGTCGCTCACCTCGAGCAGGGCCGTCGGCTGACCCAGAGGGCTTACCGTCGCCTCCAGGCACAGTGTCCGCAGCCGCAGCGTCCCGCCGCCCGGCATAGCGTCAATCGCGTTGAGCACCAGATTGGTGACCAGATCGCGCAGAGCCGGGCCATCGCCCCCGAAGGGCGGAATGGCCCCCAGGTCGCGATCCACCCTAATCGCCACGCCCCGGCTCTGGGGCCCATCGCGCCAGCGCGGGCGCGTGATCGCCAGACTCTCGACAATGATCTCGCCCAGATCCACCGGCTCGGCCGGCAGGCTCCGGTTCGTTTGGGCGAAGCCCTGCAGGCGCCGAACGCTCGCCGCGCCATCGAGCGCGGCCCGCTCGATCACCCGCAGCTCTTCGACCAGCCGTGGCGCATGGGGCTGGCCCAGCAGCAGCTGGGTATGTCCGAGGATGCTCGCCAGCAGGTTGTTGAAGTCGTGGGCGACCCCGCTCGCCAACTCGCCCAGAGCCCGCAGGCGCTCGCTGTGCGCCAGACGCTCCTCGGTGCGGCGCAACTCTTCGTCGTGGCTGATATGATCAAGCGCCAGGGCCGTCTGGGCGGCGATCGACTCGACGAGCGAGACGTCGTGCTGGCCAAAAGCGCCGGTCTGCTCGCTGTCGATCACGATCACCCCCAGCACGCGCCCGTTGCGCTGTATGGGCGCCACCAGCTCGGCGGCCGTCGCCGCCAGCTGGGGATGCGCGATGTAGCGCGCGTCTCGCGAGACATCATTCACCAGCACGGTCTCGCCTGTGCGCACCACATAGCCGGTCAGACCGCGCTCGGCCCCATAGGGCTGAACAGCAAGGTCAGACAGGGCATTCACCGTGCCGTAGGCGGCATGAGGCACGATCTCGCCCTCATCGAGCGTACCCACCAGGATCTGGTAGTAGCCGAAGGCGGTATGAAGCAGGCGCGCCACCTCGTCAAGGAGCGGGCGCACTTCGCGCATAGTGCCAAGCCGCACGCTGAGCTGGTGCAACAGCTGGAGCTGGCTCGCCCGTATCTGCGCGTCGCGCAGTAGGCGCTGATTATTGATCGCCACAGCCACATGGTCGGCAAACAGCTGCGCCACCTGCACGTCGGCGTCGCCGAAGGCGGCCGGCGACCACTTGTCGATCGTCAGCATACCAATGACCACATCGTTGACCACCAGAGGCGCGCCGATCCAGGCGCGGACAAGCTCGCTGTCGGGCACCTCCTGCCAGCCCGCCACCTCCTGCACATCAGGCAGGCACAGCGCCTGGTGCTGCCGGCACACCTCCCACATGATCGAGCCGGGGCCCATATAGAGCACGACGCCGGCGCGGGCCTGGCGGAAGCCGTGCCCGGCCACCATGCGTGCGTAGTGGTTGTCGTGGAACAGGAAGACGCCGCTCGAGTCGTAGGCGATGAAGCGGGCCAGCTGCTCGAGGATAAAGTCGAGCAGGATCTCCTGGCCGACCAGGGCATTACAGGCGGCAGCCAGCTGGCTGAGGGTGCGGCTCAGCGCCCGGCTCTGCTGCTCCTGCACCACCATGCGCTTGAGCGCGGTGGCCGCCGAGACATTATCGATCGCGATAGCGGCGTGGCTCGCGAAGATCTCAACCATCTGCACGATCTCTGAGCTAAACAGCGCGCCGCCGGCCACGCGAGCCAGGTTGAGCACACCCAGCGTACGCTCGCGCACGCGCAGCGGCAGCGCGAAGAGCGTGGCGGCCTGCGGCGTATAGACCGGCACGTAGCGCTTGTCGCCGCTCAGGTCGGCGCTGTGGACAGGCACGCCGTGCTGGGCAACCCAGCCAGCAACCCCCTCGCCAACACGGAAGGCGGGGGCGGCCACCTGCTCGGGGGCGAGTCCGCGGGACCCGACGATGTGCAGATACTCGCCCTGCTCGTCAACCAGCATGATTGAGATGAGGTCGGCGCCGCTCAGATCATGCACGGCATCGATGATCCGATCAAGCACCACATCAAGATCGAGCGA
This sequence comes from Chloroflexales bacterium, assembly GCA_013336035.1. GTDB lineage: Bacteria > Chloroflexota > Chloroflexia > Chloroflexales > Chloroflexaceae > CAIWXH01. Next base: position 343 of record JAAXUL010000028.1, on the reverse strand, counting down.
CGAGCAGACGAGCCGGCTCAGATCAAGGATGGTGGCCAGACTGTGGGCTTGTTGATCGAGGGATTGCATCGGTATCGCCGTCGCTGTTGAACAAGTAGGGCATTCATTATATGGTGCCCATTCACGTGGCGCAATGATATAGGCTGCTTTTCGGCAATGGAGCGCTCCGTAGTACAATGGCCGGACGGCGTGCACGTGCACCGCCACCGCGAGCATAGACACATCGACAATGTTCAGGTCTCTCACCCACGGCCGCAGGCTGCTGATCGCCGTCGCCCTGGCGGCCGTGGCGGCCGCCCTCGCCGGGCCCGCCGGCCGCCTGACAGTGGCAATGCCCCTCGTC
>JAAXUL010001208.1 GCA_013336035.1 Chloroflexales bacterium | reverse complement strand
CGTGCGCGTCTTCGTCTGCGTCGACACCTCGGGCTCGGTGAACGACGCCCAGGTGCGGGCCCTGGTCAGCGAGGTCCAGAGCATCCTGCGCAGCTACCCGCACCTGAAGTGCGACCTCTACTACGCCGACGATCAGCTCTACGGGCCGTTCTTCCTGCACGCCGACAGCCCGGTGCCCCCGCCCCTGGGCGGCGGAGGCACCGACTTCCAGCCGTTCTTCGCCGAGGTGGAGGAGCGCCACGCGCCCCACGAGAGCACGGTGGCCATCTACCTCACCGACGGCTGGGGCATGTTCCCGGCGGGCCCGCCCCACCTGCCCGTCCTCTGGGTTGTCACCCCGGGCGGGCGCGAGGCCGCGGCCTTCCCCTTCGGCGAGGCGGTGCGGCTGGTGGGCGTGGCGTAGGGCGTCAGGTGGCCCTCACTCCGCCTCGCCCGCCCACAGATGGCGCATCTCGTCGGAGCGGGCCAGCAGCTCGTCGAGGGTGCCGACGCCCTCGACCCGGCCCTCGCGCAGCAGCACGATCTGGTCGGCCCGCCGCAGCACCGGGCGGCGGTGCGAGACGGCCAGCACCGTCGCGCCCGCGCCCCCGGCCGTCTGGCCGATCCGCTCCCAGAGGGTCGCCTCAGTCTCGACGTCGAGCGCGCTGCTCAGGTCGTCGACCACCAGCAGCTCTGGGGCGCGGACGAGGGCCCGGGCGGCGGCCGTGCGCTGGATCTGTCCGCCCGAGAGGCGCACGCCCCGCGGCCCCACCAGGGTCTCGAGGCCGCTGTCGAGGGCGGCCACATCGGGCTCGAGCACGGCGGCGCGCAGAGCGGCGCCCAGCCCCTCGTCGCCAATGGGCAGCCCCATCAGCACATTGTCGCGCAGGCTGTCGCTGAAGAGGCGCGGCACCTGGGGCACATAGGCGCTGCGGGGCGGCACGAGGGTGCTGGCCGGGTCGGCCACGCGCTCGCCGTTCCAGCGCACCGCGCCGGCCTGGGCCGGCAGCAGGCCCAGCAGCGCCCGCAGCAGCGTCGACTTGCCGGCGCCCACGCGGCCCGTCACCACGGTGAAGCTACCCCGCGGCACGCTGAAGCTTACCCCGTCGATGCCGCGCCCGCTGGCCGGGTGCAGGTAGCGCAGCCCCTCGACCGCGACGACGCTGAGCTGGTCGGCCTCGGTGCCGGCCAGAGCCTCGACGGGCGGCGGGTCGCCGTAGAGGTAGACCGGCTGGTGGGCGACCATCGCGCCCGCGTCCGCGCCGCGCATCAGCTCGCCCATGCGCTCGTAGGCCACCACGGACTGGCGGTGGCGCACCAGCAGGTTGCCGATCCAGCGGGGAAGCGCCGCCAGGGTGGTCAGGTAGCTCGCGAAGAGGGCAAAGTCGCCCACGCTGAAGCGCCCCTCGGCCATGGACTGGGCGCCGAGCAGCAGCACCAGGCCCAGGCCCAGGTCGGCCGTGTGGCTGTTGAGCGTGCTGATCACCTCGCTGAAGATCCGGTCGCGCAGAGCGTCGGCCTTGCGCTCCTCGCCGATGGCGCGCATATGGGCGACCGCTCGCTCCTCGGCTCCGGCGACCTTGAGGGTCTGGGCGGCGCTGAAGAGCTCGCCCAGGAAGCCCGAGAAGCGGCCCGCGCTGGCCCGGCTCTGCGCACGGTTGCGCCGGACCGTGTCGCTGGTGGCCTGGGCCACGCCGATCACGACGGCCAGGGGCAGCAGCACCGCGGCGGTGATCAGAGGGTCGATGCGGACCATAATCACCAGGGCGCCGATGGCGAAGCAGACCACGCCCGCCACATCGACCCAGACATCGGCGAACTTGGTCACCTCGTGGGCGTCCTCGCGGAAGCGGTTGAGGGCCTCGCCGGGCGACGAGGGCAACGCGCGCGCGCCGGAGCCGCCGACGAGCCAGCCGAGCATATTTGCCCGCAGCAGCCCCTCGGCGGCCATCGCGAAGTTGAACCAGCTCAGCAGCGAGACATAGAAGACCACCACCCGCCCCAGCTCGACGCCGAGCAGCAGCCCCACCAGGGTCAGGGCGCCGAGGCTGGCCGGCGCCGCGCCTGTCAGGCCGTCGAAGAAGGCCCGCACCACCAGCCCGCTCAGTAGCGGCAGCAGCATGAAGCCGATCCACATGACGAAGCAGGTGGCGTAGAACAAGGGCCTGAAGCGCACCAGGCGCCACGTGTAGGTCCACGCGCTCATACCAGCACCTCCTCTAGGCCGACGCGCATTAGCTCGCTGAAGCGCGAGCGGGGGTCGGCGGCCAGGGCCTCGCGCGGGCCCTCCTCGCGGATGTGGCCGTCGTCAAGGATGACGATGCGGTCGGCCCGCTGCACGGTCGCGAGCCTGTGGGCGATGATCACCGCGGTGCGCCCCTCCAGCAGCCGGTCCACGGCCCGCTCCAGCCGCCGCTCGGTGGCCGGGTCCAGGCGCGAGCTGGCCTCGTCGAGGATGACCAGGCCCGGGTCGAGCAGGAAGACCCGGGCGAAGGCCAGCAGCTGGGCCTCGCCCGCCGAGAGCCCCTCGGCGCCCGCGATCACGGTGTCGAGGCCGTGGGGCTGCGCGCGCACCCAGTCGCCCAGCTCTAGCTCGTCGAGGGCGGCGTAGATCCGATCGTCGGGCACGGCGGGGTCGAACAGGGTCAGATTGTCGCGCAGGCTGGCCCGGAAGAGCTGCACCTCC
>JAAXUL010001207.1 GCA_013336035.1 Chloroflexales bacterium | reverse complement strand
GTTGAACTCGGTCTGTTCTTCGACCGGCTCCTCGGCAGCGGCTGCCGCGCCGGCGCCGGGCATCATGCCGGCAAAGGCAATGGGAGCGGCGGCGGTGACGCCCCAGCGCTCCTCGAGCATTTTCTTCAGTTGTGCGGCCTCAAGCAGCGTCAATGAACTCAGTTCTTCATAGATCTTTTCGAGATCTGCCATGATGGATATTTCTCCTTAGCGATTGATAGCAATGGAATGGTGAGGGGTGGATATTTCGGTTTGGGATCAGGCAGCTTCAGCGAGGCCGCCTTCTTGGTGGGCTTCTCGCCCTCGGCCAGGATCGGGTGGCCCAGCTCGGTCAGCAGGGTGGTGACCTTCGCCGCGGGCCGGTCGGCCAGGAGGGCCTGCGCGGCCTCGACGGCCTCCTGCTGCTCTTTCTTCCAGGACCTGGTGGCCGGGAAGCTCTGCTTCACCGCGCCGGCCTGCGTAATCTCGAAGCGGGGGGTCTTGGGCTCGATGATCATCAGGGCCTGGACGTCGGACTGGCTGAACAGGACGGTAGTGGTGGCGGCCATGGTGGGCGCTCCTGTGAGTGTGGGTTGCTGCGTGAGGTGCAAGGTCTCACGGGGGCCTCTGCCTTTTTTTGGCCCACTTGTATTGTAGCACGAAACGACAATTGTGTCAAGCCAAAATATCCCGTCCTGATGCGGTAAAATGCCTCTCGGCAGCCTGCCGAGAGGCGGTAAACCCCTTACGCCGGGTGGACATACAGCCCGCGCTCGGGGTCGTAGTCGAGCCGCTCGATTGGCACGACCGGGCCGAACAGCTCAGCGTCGAGGTAGGTCTGGACCCCGACGCTCCAGATCCTCGGCGGCCGGTGGGAGAACAGCGCCGCGATCACGATCGGGTCGAGCTGCAGCGCCAGGATGGCCCTGGCCGCCGCCTCGCCGACCGGCCGGACCTCGGCCAGGCTCACCCCGGCAAGCTGCGCGACCTCTGCCTTTCGTCCGTCCATCACGATGCCTCCTGCTACAGCTCGTGCATCGCCACTAGCCGCCACGACTCGAGCGCCTGGCCGCGGTGGTACTCCTCGATTGTGAGCGTCCCGGAGTCGTCCACGCCGAGAATCACGAACGACCGGTCCCAGAGGATGAGCGCCATCGCCCCGCGCGCGCGGAGCTCGTTCGTGCTGGCCGTCGTCGGTGCGGTCGTCTGTGTCGTGTGCATGGTAGCTGTTCCTGCCTTTCTGTGTCGGTGTGATTAGCCGCGGCCAGAGCCGCTGTGTGAGCCGGCGCGCCCGGTGGCCACCTGCGTGTAGACCCGCGTGAGCAGCACGTTGATGGCGTCGACCTGGTCGTCGTTGGCGCCGGCGGGGAAGGCCAGCAGCTCGCGCTCGAGCGCCGGCAGGTAGGGGCCGGGGCAGAACGCCACCCGGCCACTCTCGAAGTAGGGCGCGTTGGCCCGGGCGTGGGCCAGCTTGCCGCCTTTGTGGGGCGGCACGGCCACGATCGGCAGGCGCGTCTCGCGCCGGAGCATTTGCTGGATGGCGATGCCGCTACTGGCGTCCTCAATCAAGATGACCCGCGGCGACCAGGCGGCGGCCAGCCGCTCGACCTCGCGCTTGAGGTCCGGCGTCTCCAGCCGCTCGCGGAACACATCGAGCACGTAGACCTTGTTCTCGTGCACGCCCGCCGTGACGCACGCCGACCAGTCGCCGAGCTTCGACGAGGCGGTGTCCCAGGCCTGGATGAGATACTCGAAGGCCAGCTCGCCGCGGGCGTTGAGCGGGGGCTTCTGGTAGGTGAACCAATCGCGCTTGTACAGGCCGCCCTCGTCGGACACCGGGCGCTGCTGATAGAGCGCGTAGTAGTCGATGCCCATCACGCCGCGGATCTCGGCCAACGCCACCTCGTCGTAGCGCTCCGGGCATAGCGCCTGGCCGACCTCGCGGCCCAGGGGGTCGTCCGCCTCGGCCTCGGCGGGCAGCGAGCAGACCGTCCAGTTCGGGCCGTCCTCGGAGTTCAGGATGCGGCCCGCCAGGTCGTCCTCGTGCCAGCGGGTCAGAATGATGATCATGGTCCCGCCTGGCTCCAGGCGGGTGTACATGTCGTTGGTGTACCAGTCCCAGGTCTTGTTGCGGTAGGCCTCGCTCTCGGCGTCCTCACGCGACCGCACCGGGTCGTCGATGATGATCAGGTCGCCACCGCGCCCGGTGGGGGCCGCGCCCACCGCGGCCGTGCGCAGCCCGCCGCTGCCGCGGATCTCCCACTCGGCCTCGGTGTTCTTGAGGCCCGGCCCACACAGGCCGCGCTCGCGGGCCAGGCGCCGGCTATCGCGCGAGAACTTGTTGGCGAGGTCGGTGTTGTAGCAGCCGAGGATGACGCGGGTCGTCGGGTCACGCTCCATCCGGTAGATCGGATAGCGGATCGTTGTACACTCCGACTTTCCATGCCTCGGAGGGATGAAGATCATGAGCTTGCGGATCTCGCCGCTGGTGACCTGCGCCAGGTGGGCCTGGATGTACTCGAGGTGGGGCCAGTCCCAGGTGTAGGCGGGGGTGACCTGGGGCAGCCACGCGCTGAAGGTGGTGTGGTTGATGCGCTCGCGCCGACGGCGCGCCTGCTCGCGCCGGGCGAGCTCCAGCTGGGCGAGGAGATAGGGGTTGCTGCGTCGTGCGGCTGCGGTGGTCATCG
>JAAXUL010001206.1 GCA_013336035.1 Chloroflexales bacterium | reverse complement strand
TCTGGCCGACCCGGAGCTGCCCCAGCGCGAGCAGTTCGCCCGCGAGGCCGTGAGCCGGATGCAGGACTACCTCACCAGCCCAGCCAGCCCGACCGGCGCGCTCCAGGACGTCACCGTCGAGCCGGTGAGTGACGGCGTGGGCCGCAGCGTCTGGCAGTTCGCCCAGAAGCGCTGGTGCTACCGCGCCGAGCTGGTCAGCCGCGGCGAGCGCTGGTACGTCAGCCGCTGGGGGCAGACCAGCGTGGATTGCCCGTAGCGAGGAGCGAGCCATGGCACCGTTACTCTGGCGCGTGGAGGGAGAACCGACGACGCCCGATCGGGAGGGCTGGCAGCAGGGGCTCACCCTACACCTGTTGTTCCAGCCTCTGACGCTAGTGATGGCCCGACGCGACGGCCAGACCCGGCACTATCTCACCCTGGCCGGCTGCCCCAGCTGCCGCCCGGATGGGTGCGACCGCGTCTGTCACCGCACGCTCTTCGAGCAGCTGGTGCGCACCACCCTGCCGGGAGTCACCCTCACGCCGACACCCCGCCTCGTCCCGCGCGCCGGGGAGTCTCGGCGCGTCCTGGCCAGCCCCCAGGGGCCGCAGGCGCAGCTGCTCGATGCGGCGTTCCTCGCCCAGTGGGCGGAGGGCCGCCTGCTCCTTACGATCTCACGGCTTCGGGCCAAGCCGCAGCCGGTGCAGGTCGGGGTGCTGCTCGCGGTGAGCCCGGAGGGGATCAATCCGGGGCAGGCCCTACACGCCCGCGGGTGGCGGGTGCACCCCCTCGCGGCGCGGCTTCATCGCGCTGCCTTTGCGCAGCCAGTGCCCGCCGCCGTCCCGCTGGGGGGTCGGGCGGGCGAAGACCTCTTCCGCGCCCTGCGCGACCCCTCGGTCCTCATGGCCCCCGCGCCGGCACCTGCCGCTGCGGCGCCAGCTGCCCCGGATCAAGCGGTCGTCGTGAGCGAAGCGGGCGCGCAGTCCGTGCAGCCTGCTTCGATAGGCTCGTCCCCGCTCGCTGACGCTGTGGAGGCCTGATGCGATGCGCCCCTTCCTCCTCACCGAGCGTGACCTGGACATCCTCGCCTCGCTCGCCCAGGTGCGCTACCTCACCGTTCAGCATCTCCAGTGGCTCCATTGGCACGCGCGCTGGCGCGCCCACGAGCGCGCCGCCCGCGAGGCCGGCACGATCAATCGCATGCCGAAGAAGGCCTACGAGCGGGCGGCCGCGATGGCTGAGCGGGGCTTGCTCGTGAGCATCCACCGCGCCGCCGATCGCGCGACCCTCTCGTTCCGGCGCCTGCCGAACTGCCTGAGCCTCACCCAGAGCGGGGCCGAGCTGCTGGCGCACGAGCGCGGGCTGAACGTCGAGGAGCTGTGGTACGACGAGCGCGCCTCCCGCGCCGCGCAGACGCTAGAGCATAGCCTGGGCATCGGCGCCTTCTACGCCGCGTTGCGCGCCGAGTTGACCTACCGCGACCGGGCCCTGCACGGCTGGGCCGGCGACCACGTGCTCTGCACCGACTACGACTCGGTCGTGGTCGCCAGCGTCGGCCACCCGCTGCCGATCATCCCCGATGGGACGTTCGTGCTCGACGACACCCGCTATTTCGTCGAGATCGACCGCGGGACGACACGCACCGAGCAGTGGCGCAAGAAGGCTCTGGCCTATGAGGCCTACGGGCGCGATCCCCGCCTCGCCGCCCGCTACGGGGCGAGCCGCTTTGTCATCCTGGTCGTCGCCCCGACCACGGGTCGTGTGACGACGATTGCGCGCATCGTCGCCGCGGTCCACGGTGGGGTGACCGACAGCTACCGCTTTCTCACCCAGGAGCGCGTCCACCCGCTCAGCATTCGCCGGCGCTGGCAGCGCATCACGCACGTGACCCTGGCACCGTCCGGACGCGCCGGCGATCAGGCCCTGCCCAGCGTCACCTTCAGCGATGACGTCCTCTGGACGCCGCAGCCGGGAGAGCAGCGCGTATGAGCAACACGTCAGCGGGCAGCCCGGGGCGTACGCCCCTCTCGATGCAGACCGAGTACGCCAAGCAGCAGCAGCTGATCACCGTCGGGATGCTGCTCTTGCTCCTCGGGCCGATCAGCCTGATCGTCGCCGGCGTGCTGGCGGGGATGGTCGGGCGTGACCGGCGCCGCATGGCCTGGTGCGCGCTGGGCGGCACCCTCGCCCTCGCCGTGGCCGCCTGGTTCTGGCGCGACTATCAGGCCATCGCGCTCGCCCTCTGGGCGAGTATCTCCGATGCCTATGGCACGCTCCAGGCCGGCCAGCGGGCGGGCGGCAGGATCGCCTATGGGCAGCTGGCGCTCCAGTGCTGGCCACCGCTCTGGGCCTGGTGGCGCATGAGCCTGCTGGCCGCCCCGCTCGCCGCGCTCAACATCCTCTCCACCCGGGTGCAGTCCGCCGAGGAGCTCGAGCAGGTGCGTCACGCACGCGAGGAGCAGCGGGCCGCCGAGCGTGAGCGCAAGGCCCACGCACGTCTGGCAAAGGCCCCGGCCAGCGCTGGCGGGGCGATGGTGCTCGGCGTCCCCCTGGATGCGGGCGACCTGCCCTGGGCGAAGGGCGACCTCTTCACCTACCCCGCCGACAGTATGGCCCGCCACGGCGCGGTGATCGGCTCGTCCGGCATGGGCAAGAGCGAGACCGTGCTGCGGCTGGCCTACGGCGCCA
>JAAXUL010001205.1 GCA_013336035.1 Chloroflexales bacterium | reverse complement strand
TGGTGCGGCTGATCGCCCGTGGCTGCGGGCTGGCACTGATCGGCTGTGGGCTGCTCGTAGGCTCGCGCCTGGTACTGCCCTGAGATGCCACCCCCGAGGCAATGCTTTCATCTCAACCTGATCAGGGAGACCATCCCAAAGCGGGGGCAATTACGCTGCCAGTGGAGGTGAAATGTCCGTGCGGGCCATGGCTGGGTACCAGCGCTCGAACGTGGGCCGCAGATCGTCGTTCAGCGCTTGCGCTCGCACCTGCAGTAGGAGATGCGCACCGCGCTTGGTCCAGCGCATCTGCTGCTTCTTGACGAAGCGTTTGCTGACCACCTGATTCACGGTCGACTCCACAAACGCCGTCGAGATCACCTCGCCATAGTGATGGCGGTCGCCATAGTTCGGGATGAACGCCTCGTTCGCCGCGATGTAGCCGTGAAACTCGGCCACCTTCTTGGCCAGCTTGCGGCTTAGTGGCACCTCCTCGTCCAGATCCTCCAAGTGCCACTGCACCCTCTCGATCACCTCAAGCGCACGGAAGACGTTGCCGTGCCAGAGGAACCACTTCACCCGCACGCTGGTCGGTGACCTGGAAATAGGCCGCTCCCGTCCTCATCGCGCCGCGCAGCTGCTCTGGGTGCCGGCAGAAGACGGCGCCGCTATCGTAGGGGACATTGAGGTATTTGTGGCTGTCGGTGGCCCAAGAGTCCGCCTCCGCATAGCCGTCGGTGAGCTGGGCGTACGCTGGGCTTGCGGCGGCCCAGAAGCCAAAGGCGCCATCCACATGCACCCAGGCGCCCGCCGCCTGGGCCTGCGCGCAGAGCTCGCGGGCCGGGTCAAAAGCGCCAGTGTTGACGTTGCCCGCCTGCAGGCAGAGGATGGTGGCGTCGTCGAGCGGTGGCAGCGCATCGGGTCGCATGCGGCCCTGCCCATCCACGGGCACGTGCACGACGCGCTCGCGGCCAAGGCCGAGGAGGCCGAGCGCCTTGAGTAGGCTGACATGCACCTCATCGCTAACGACGACGGTGAGGGCCGGCGCGCCAACGAGGCCATCGTGCTCGACGTCCCAGCCGCAGCGCAGGAGCAGGGCGCGGCGGGCGGCGGCCAGGGCGCTGAGGTTGGCCATGGTGGCGCCGGTGACCAGGGCTCCGGCGCAGCCCGCCGGCAGGCCGAGGAGCTCGGTGAGCCAGTTAAGGGCCACCTCCTCCAGAGTGGCCGCCGCGGGCGACATCACCCGGAAGGCGGTGTTCTGATCCCAGGCTGCCGCTAGGATGCTGGCGGCGAGGGCGGCCGGCAAGGAGCCGCCGGTCACAAAGCCGAAGTAGCGCCCGCCGGCCGAAGCGACCGTGGCCGGCCCAGCGACCTCGTCCAGGAGGCGCAGGGTCTGCGCCGGGTCGGACGGCCCCTCAGGCAGCGGCTCGTCGAGGGCGGCGAGTCCCGCGACGGCGGCGGGGGGTGGGAAGACCGGGCGCGCACCCAGCGTCTCCAGATAGCGGGCGGCCCGCTCGGCCGCATCGTTCAGCAGATCACGCATCACAGGCGCTCCTTGGAGGAACAAGGGGTCACAGGCAGATTGTACAATCAGTAGGTGCGGCGCAGCTCTGTCAGGAGGCGCCATGGATGCCGTGATCCCCATCGCCAAGCTGCTGCGAGACGAGGGCTTCATCAGCAAAGAGGCCCAGGCGCAGGCCCGCGCGCTCCTGGAGCGCTACGGTCTGACCAGCCCGCGCAAGCAGAACATCGCGCTGAGCAAGGTGGAGCGCATCCGAGCCGTCTTTGCGGACGAGCTCAGCCGTAGCTGTGGTGACCCCGACTGCGTGCAACTTGCGGATGCCCACCTCCCCGGCCAGGAGCACATTGTGGTTCCGCCCAGGCACTGTACGATCTGTGGCGGCTCAAGCCAGCGCCGAGCTGCCCGTGTCCTGAAGATGGCCCTTGAGCGAGGCGGGATTACGCGCCTGATCATCCTGGGCGGCACCCCGCCGCAGCACACGACGCTGCGCGATCTCTTCGCTGGCGACCAGGTTGAGCTGCGCCTGATCGACGGCAGCACCCGCGCCCATTCCGCGGCTGAGGCAGCGCTCCAGCTGGCCTGGGCGCAGCTGCTCATCGTATGGGCCGCGACCCCGCTGCACCACAAGGTATCGGTCGCCTACACCTCGAACGCCCCGCCGTCGCTCAGGCTCATCACCATCGCCCGGCGCGGCGTCGAGTCGCTGTGCCGCGGCATCGCTGAGGCACTTATGCGCCATCCCGCTCGGTAGCCTTGCGGCCGCCACATACGAGAGTGAGCGTTTCCGTACGGTCGTGCGTCACTGCATCAGGCAAGGGCGGGTATGATCCCGTGCCGATCATCGGCTACAAGTCAAAGCGCGCGTGCGGATCGTCGCCGAGAGGCACACCGGCCTTGAGCCCCGGGTGGGTCCGCACCTCCGCCGGGCTGAGCGATCGCCAGGCGAAAGTGCCTGCCTCCCGCCAGACGGCCCAGCCCAAATAGTGGCGCAGCGGCGGGGTCCCCGCCTGCGTCCACTCCAGCAGCACCGCCGCTCGGGGCTGCGTGCGGGCGCTGATGACACTAACGTGAAAATAGGCGGGGCAGCGGCCGTCAATCAGCCGCAACCGCCATCGGTTCCAAGGTGACGTTGTAACCAAGCTGCTCGATCTGCCGGCGCATGCGCGT
>JAAXUL010001204.1 GCA_013336035.1 Chloroflexales bacterium | reverse complement strand
GTCGAGGCTGCGGGCGCCAGCGGCGGCGTGGCCATCCAGCAGGCGGCCCAGGCCATCGCCGCCGGCCAGTGCGAGGTGGCCGTCGTCCTGGGCGCCGAGAAGGTGACCGACCGGCTCGAGGGCGCCCTCGAGGCCGCCCTGGCGATCCACGCCGACGCCGAGGCCGAGGCCATCCACGGGCTGACCCTGAACGCCCAGTGGGCCCTGCTGATGCGGCGCTATATGCACGAGCACGGCTACAGCGCCGACGCCTTCGCGCCCTTCCCGGTGAACGCCCACGCTAACGCCCTGAAGAACCCCCAGGCGCTCTACCGCTTCGCGATCAGCGCCGATAAGTACCGCAAGGCCGGCCAGATCGCCTCGCCCCTGAATATGCTCGACTGTAGCAGCGTGGCCGATGGCGCCGCCTGCGTCATCCTGGCCGCCGAGCCGATCGCCCGTGAGCTCGCTGGTCCCCACGTGCGCCTGGCGAGCACCGCCGTGGCCACCGATAGCCTCAGCCTGGCCGCCCGCCCCGACCCGCTCGACCTGGCGGCCGCGCGCACCAGCGCCCACCTCGCCCTCGGGCGGGCCCACCTGGGCCTCGGCGAGGTGCAGGTGCTCGAGCTGACCGACCCCCACGGCATCGCGGCGACCCTGGCCCTCGAGGCTATGGGCTACTATGCCCGCGGCGAGGCCCCCCGCCACGCCGCCGACGGCGCTATCGCCCCGACGGGCCGCACGCCCATCGCGACCGCGGGCGGCTATAAGGCCCGCGGCGATGTGGCCGGCGCCAGCGGCGTCTATCAGGTGGTCGAGCTGGTGCGCCAGCTGCGCGGCGCGGCCGGCCCGACCCAGGTGCCCGGCGCCCGCGTCGCCCTGGCCCAGTCCCTCGGCGGCATCGGCGCGACCGCGGCGACCTGTGTGCTCGTTAGCGAGTAGGCTAACTAATACACGCATGTTAGGAAGGTAAGATAGAGATGCAGATCGCACGTCACTGGCGCCAGCGCGGCGCCCGCTACAGGCTCGAGGGCCAGCGCAGCCGGACGACTGGCGCGGTGCGCTTCCCCGTCCAGCCCCCCGCTCTTGGCGAGGACGTCGCCGAGTGGGAGATGGTGACCCTCAGCGGCCGCGGCGAGATCTATAGCTTCAGCGTGCTCCGCCAGGTCCCCGATGGCTACGAGTCCTTCGCCCCCTACCCGGTGGCCCTGGTGCGCCTCGAGGAGGGCCCCCTGGTGAGCGCTCAGCTCACCGACTGCGCCGAGGGCGACCTGGCGATCGGCCAGCCCGTCGAGATGGTCACCCGCCAGCTTGTCGATAACGGCGAGGACCACGTGCTCATCTACGGCTATAAGTTCCGGCCCACGATCCAGTAGCCCCCTCCCCGCAACCTCTGGCCCCCTCGCCTTCATATCAGGCGAGGGGGCTTCTCTTTTGCGTTTAATGGCTTACAATACGGGCACGGGCCTTCCAATACCAAGGAGCCATCAGGTATGTTCCAGGAAATGATCAACGGCAGCATCGCGGTCCTCACGAAACCGTCAGTCGCGATGTTCGAGGAGCATGAGAAGGACAACCTGACCTGGGCGCTGATCTACTCGGTGATCGCAGGCGTGATCAACGCGGTCCTGGCGGCGATCAAGGCCGTCATCTTCCCGCCAGCAGCGGTCGATCTCTCAGGCCTGCCGCCCGAGCTGGCCGGGGGAGTCCAGGCTGGCGTCGCCAGCAGCCCGAACATTCTAGGCGCCGTGCTGGGCAGCATCATCTTTACGATCATCGGTCTGCTGATCGCCTGGGGTATTACCTACGGCCTCGGGCGGGCCTTCGGCGGCACGGGGAAGTTCGGCGAGCTGGCCTACGACCTGTCGCTGTTCAACGCGCCCTCGACGGTCATCTTCAGCGTCCTCAACTTTATCCCCATCCTCGGCGGTCTCGCGGCCCTGGCTCTGACCTTCTACAACCTGTACCTGACCTACCTGGCCATCCAGTCGGGTATGAACCTGCCGAGCAACAAGGCCCTGTACGTGATCCTGATCCAGTTCGCCATCGGCCTGGTGCTGGCCCTCTGTATGATCGTCTTCTTCGGCGCCGTCATCGCTGCCATTATCGGCGCCAGCGGCGGCTTCGACCAATAGCGCCGTCGCCGTCCGTGCTGTGGCTCTGCCCCAGGCCCCCTCTTCCGACGTGGCAGAGGGGGCCGCTGTGTCCATGGCGGCGGCCCGCAGGGCGCCCATGGTATAATCCGCCTGTTATGCAAAACCCCGCCCTGTACAACCTTGCGCTGCCCGAGATCGAGGCGCTGATGCGCGATTGGGGCCAGCCGGCCTTCCGCGCGAAGCAGATCTACCGGCAGCTTTATGTAAACCTAAGCGCCGACCCGGCGGCGATGACCGACCTGCCCGGCGCCCTGCGCGAGCGCCTGTGCGCCGAGACGAGCCTGGGCAGCCTGTCCCTCGAGCGCGTGCAGGAGGCCGACGACGGCCTGACCCGCAAGGCCCTCTTCCGCCTCGCCGACGGCGCCGTCGTCGAGACGGTGCTGATGATCTACCCCGACCGGGCCACCGTCTGCGTCTCGACCCAGGCCGGCTGCGCGATGGGCTGCGTCTTCTGCGCCACCGGCCGGCTCGGGCTGCTGCGCAACCTCACCGCCGGCGAGATGGTCGAGCAGGCCCTCTGGGCCTCGCGCGAG